>NZ_JBMDJD010000001.1:0-287003 GCF_057809015.1 Pseudomonas sp. FG6 | reverse complement strand
GCGACCGCAGCACCTGCGATGCCAAGGTCGTGTCGTCCGGGCTGATCTCGCCCAACGTGACCATTGGCGGCGGTTCGGTGGTGGTGCGCGAGATCCGCAGCGGCAAGACCCCAGGCGTGGGGCTGGCAGTCACCGCGCTGCTGATGCTCAAGGGCGGCAAGGGCAAGTTCCTCAGTAACCTACCCTGCATGCTGGTGGGCGGCGCGGCATCCATGGCCGTCAGCAGCGCGATGGGCGCGGCGGCCAACGCCGCCATGGGCTCGTCGAACCCCGTTCATGCCGCCACCGGGGCCAAGGTACTGGGCGATGTCGAGGAGATAGACTTCGTCCTGCCCGGCATCCTGCCGATCGACTGGCAGCGCTTCTATAACAGCCGTGACGAACGCCATGACGGGATGTTCGGGGCCGGTTGGAGCGTGCCCCATGAGGTACGCGTCGAAATCCTGCCTCACCCAGAAGGGGGCGAGACGCTGGTCTACACCGATGAACAAGGCCGGCGTATCGACATGGGCTCGATTTCCCTGGGCGGTGCCGTGTTCAGCGCCGGTGAGGGCCTCAGCGTGCGGCGCCATGCCAACGGCGAACTGCTGATCGAGAGCGCAGACGGCTTGTACCGGCTGTTCGCACCCGCGCCCGCCAACGCCTCGCTGCTGCGCCTGAGCCAACTCGGCGACCGCAACGACAACCGCATCCACCTGGACTACGACGACACCGGACGCCTGGCGCAACTTCGCGACACCTTCGACCTGACCCGTATCGCGGTGGCGTATGACGAGCGCTGGCCGCAACGAGCCAGCCGGATCGACCGCCTCTATGCGGGTCAACGTCGGGAAGTGCTGGTGCACTATGACTACGACAGCCAGGGCAACCTGGCGCAGGTTCGTCAGTCCAACGGCCAGGTGAAACGTCGCTACGCCTACGATGCCGGACGGCGAATGGTGGAACACCAACTGCCCACCGGGCTTCGCTGTTTCTATGAATGGGCGTTGGTTGAAAACCTGGAATGGCGAGTGGTTCGTCATTGGACCGACGCCGGCGACGCCTACACCTTCGACTACGACCTGGTAGCCGGCACCACGCGCATCACCGACGGTTTGAATCGCATCAGCACCCGCCTCTGGGATGCCCGTTATCAGATCACCGAATCCACCGACGCGCTGGGCCGCACCTGGGCCTTCCAGTGGAATGACGAAAGCCAGTTACTAAAGGCGACCGCCCCCAACGGCGGGGAGCATCAGTTCAGCTATGACGAAGCGGGCAACCTCTGCGAAACCCGCGACCCGTTGGGGCGCAGCGAATCAACACTGTGGCTCGAGCACTGGGCCCTGCCCCTGGCTGAAACCGATGCTGCAGGCAATACCTGGCAGTACCGCTATGACTCACGGGGCAATCGCATTCGCGAAACCGACCCGGTGGGCCACGTCACCCGCTACCGCCATGATGCTCACGGCCAAGTCGTGGAGGTCATTGACGCCACCGGCAAAAGCAAGACATTGCGCTGGACACCCCTGGGTCAACTCAGCGAACACACTGACTGCTCGGGCTACACCACCCGCTTGAGCTACAGCGAGCGGGGACTGCTGCTCAGCAGCACCGATGCGCTGGGGGAGCGGACGCTTTTCAGCTACGACGATCAAGGCCGGTTGATTAGCAAGCAACTGCCGGACGGGCGCACCGAGCACTACCATCGCGATGCGAGCGGACAGTTGATCGCCTATAGCGACCCAGCCGGACACGCGACGAATTTCCAGCACGCCCCAAACGGTCAATTGCAGGTACGCACCGACGCCCATGGCCGCCGGGTGGAATTGAGCTACGACAACTACGGGCGCCTACTAACCCTGACCAACGAGAACGGCGAGTGCTACCGATTTACCTGGGACGCCGCCGACCGCTTGACCGCACAACACAGCCTGGACGGCAGCCTCAAGCGCTACGCCTACGACCCTCTGGACAACGTCACCCGCGTAGAAGCCCTCGCGGTGCCCGGCAGCACCACCCTGGACCTCTCACCGCAAGCCCCCATCATTCATGAACTGGAGCGCGATGCGATGGGACGGCTGGTGGCAAAAATCACCGAAGACGGCCGTACCGAGTACCGCTATGACGCGCTAGACCAAGTCAACGCTATCACCTTCACCAGCCAGACCGGCGAAACGCAAACCGTGGGGTTCGACTACGACCCCTTGGGGCAACTGATTAGCGAACAGAGTTGGGCCGGGTCCCTCGAACATCGCTACGACGAATTGGGCAACCTGACCCAGACGCTGCTTCCCGATGGCCGTTGGCTGAATCGCCTGCACTACGGCAGCGGCCACCTGCACCAGATCAACCTCGACGGCCAGGTCATCAGCGATTTCGAACGCGACCGTCTGCACCGCGAAGTGCTGCGTACCCAAGGGCGCCTGAGCACCCGCAGCGAGTACGACCGCAGCGGCCGACTGCGCGCCCGCCAGCGTCGGCAGCAAGACCAATCCACATTGCTGCCCTGCGCGGCGCAATCGCTGTTTGGCTATGATGCCAGCGACCAGTTAGTGGAACGCTTCGACAGCCAACCCGATACCCCCCATCGCCAGTTGCTGCACTACGACGCCACCGGCCGCATCCTCGCCAGCCAGGACAACCTCCAGGGCCAGCGTGAAGGCTTTGCCTATGACCCAGCCGCCAACCTGCTCGACGGGCTGTCGGCCGGTGCAGAGCGGGTCGCGCATAACCGTCTGTTGACCTACCAGGACAAGCGCTACCGCTACGACGGTTTTGGCCGCATGGTGGAAAAACGCAGTGCCCGACGTGGCGTCCAGCGTTTTCGCTACGACGCCGAACAACGCTTGGTGGAGGTCCGCAACGATAACGGTTCGGTCCTGAAAATGACCTACGACCCGCTGGGTCGACGCATCGAGAAAACCGAATACGACCGCCACGGCACCTTGCTCGGCCGCACCCGTTTCACCTGGGATGCGCTGCAGTTGCTGCAGGAACACCGCGATAACCGGACAAGCCTCTACATCTATGCCGACGACAGCCACGAACCCCTGGCGCGAGTCGACGGTCTGGGCGAGCAGCAGAAGGTCCGTTATTACCACAACGACTCCAATGGCCAGCCCGAACAACTCTCGGAAGCCGATGGCCATACACTTTGGCGCGCCCGTCACCAGGTGTGGGGCAACACCGCCGAAGAGTTGCGCGAACCCTATTACATCGAAGAGCAGAACCTACGTTTCCAGGGTCAATACCTGGACCGCGAAACCGGGCTGCACTACAACACCCTGCGCTTCTACGACCCGGACATTGGCCGCTTCACCACGCCGGACCCCATCGGCCTGGCGGGAGGCCTGAACCTCTACCAGTACGCGCCAAACCCGATCAGCTGGATCGACCCGTCAGGACTGATGAAATGCTCGACGCCGCCCAAGGGTCGCAAGGTCAACCGAACGGTCTATCGCTTTGAAGAGCCTGGGCGCATCAGCACGACGTGGACGGCCCACAAGTGGAACGTTGCAGCCCGGCACCGCTACACCGCCCCGGGTCTGGGCGGTGTCTATGGCGCCAACTCACGCAAGACCGCCATGGGCGAAGTCAATCACTGGGGCGTGGACCTCTCCACACGGGTGCTGGTGAGCAAGAAAGTACAGCTCAACAATGTCCTGGATCTGACCCGCGCCGATGTACGCAAGCAATTGGGGGTCTCCCTCAAGAGCATCACCGGCAACAAATACACTCAAACCCATCAAATCGGCGAATGGGCCAAAGCTAACGGCTATGATGGGATTCTGGCGCCGTCGGCGCGAAACCCGACCGGCAGCAACTTGATTTCCTTTGCAGGTTTTTAAAATGGGATTGGAAGACGAGTACGTTGGCGACACCGACTGGCAGACGTTCGTGCGGCTGTACGAAGAGGACTACCTCGACGACAACGCCCGCACGCTGGCCAAAGCCATGAACGATCACCTCGACATGGCTGTGGTGCTCTACGGCAAAAGAGGGCTCAAGGAAGGCCTGTGGTGGCTGGAACAAACCGTGCCCGCCCTGGGCAACAAACGTCCGGCCGATTGCCTCGACACCCCGAAACTGATCAAGCGCCTGAGGATGGCCTTGATGAGCATGCCGTAACCGACCAGGAAAAAAGCCAATGGAAGGCATCGCATCACGTAAGCATGCAGCCGTTTGCATGAGCAGCCGGCATGGCTGACGCACTCTGGGCCGCTCGCCTGGGCGACGCGCTGGAACACACCTCGATGATGGCCGACATCCTCGGCGGCGTGCTTGAGGTAGCGGCGAACATCGCCATCACGGCCCTGGCCACCGCCGCCGTGGTAGCCGCCACGGGCATCACCGTCGCCACCGGTGGGCTCGGTTGTTTTCTGCTCGGCGCCGTGGTCGGTGCGGTGGTCGGCATCGCCATGAGCAAGACCGGGGCCGACAAGGGCCTGAGTGACATGTGCGAAGGCATCGGCAACGCGCTCTTTCCACCCACGGTGCAGGCCAACATCCTCACCGGCTCCACCAACACCCTGACCAACAGTATTCCCGCGGCCCGTGCCGCCGGGGCGATTCAATCCCATGTCGCGCCAGCCGGCACCGAGCTTGAGGCACCCGAGCCAGAAGCCGAACCCAGCTACCTGGACATGGCCGAGAACTTCTTCTCGCAGATGTGGCGCCCCACCGTCGCCACCCCCGCTCCCGGCGCCGTGCCCAAGCCGCTGGACATGGTTATCTGCATGAAACACCCGCCGATGCCGCCGCAGTTTTTGGCCGAAGGCTCGGACAAAGTCACCATCAACGGCCAGCCCGCCGTGCGCAGCGGCGACCGCAGCACCTGCGATGCCAAGGTCGTGTCGTCCGGGCTGATCTCGCCCAATGTGACCATTGGCGGCGGTTCGGTGGTGGTGCGCGAGATCCGCAGCGGCAAGACCCCAGGCGTGGGGCTAGCAGTCACCGCGCTGCTGATGCTCAAGGGGAGCAAGGGCAAGTTTTTCAGCAAACTGCCGTGCATGCTGGTCGGCGGCGCGGCATCGATGGCGGTCAGCAGCGCCATGGGCGCGGCGGCCAACGCGGCCATGGGCTCGTCGAACCCGGTGCATGCCGCCACGGGCGCCAAGGTGCTGGGGGGCGTGGAAGAGCTGGACTTCGTGCTGCCCGGCATCCTGCCGATCGACTGGCAACGCGTCTACAACAGCCGCGACGAACGCCGCGACACCCTGTTCGGCGCCGGTTGGAGCGTGGCCTACGAAGTCTGCGTGGACATCCTCCCGCACCCGGACGGCGGCGAAACACTGCAATACACCGATGAACAGGGCCGGCCCATCGACATGGGCGCGATCCCCTTGGGCGGTGCGGTGTTCAGCCCCGGCGAAGGCCTGGCCGTGCACCGCCATGCGAACGGGCAATTGCTGATCGAAAGCGACGACGGCCTGTACCGCTTGTTCGACGCGACGCCAGGGAACACGTCGCGGCTGCGCCTGAGCCAACTCGGCGACCGCAACGACAACCGCATCCACCTCGGCTACGACGACGCAGGACGGCTGGTGCGGCTGCGCGACACCTTCGACCTGGTGCAGGTCGAGCTGATTCGCGAAGGCGAGCGTGTCACGCGCCTGGAACGCCTCTACCCCGATCAATCGCGCGAGGCGCTGATCAGCTACGCCTACGACGCCGTAGGCAATCTGGCCGAAGTGCGCGATGCCAACGGCCAGGTGCAACGGCGCTTTGTCTACGACGCGGGCCGACGCATGGTCGAGCACCAGTTGCCCACCGGCCTGCACTGTTTCTATGAGTGGGCCCTGATCGAGGATCGAGAATGGCGCGTGGTCCGCCACTGGACCGACGAAGGCGACGCCTACCAGTTCGACTATGACCTCAAGGCTGGCATCACCCGCATCACTGACAGCCTGCAACGGGTCAGCATCCGGAAGTGGAACAGCCAGCACCAGATCACCCGCTTCACCGACAACCTCGGCCAAACCTGGCTGTTCGAATGGAACGACGAACGCCAACTGCTCGGCGCCACCGATCCCCAGGGTGGGCGCTACGCCTACAGCTACGACGAGGCGGGCAACCTGATCGGCGAAACCGACCCGTTGGGCCGCAGTGAATCGACGTTATGGCTCGAACACTGGGCCCTGCCGCTCGTCGACACAGATGCCGCCGGTAATAGCTGGACCTATCGCTACGACTCGCGCGGCAACTGCATCGCCGAAACCGACCCGCTGGGCCACATCACCCGCTACCGCTACGACGCCCACGGCCAGGTCGTGGAAGTCATCGACGCCACCGGCAAAAGCAAAACCCTGCGCTGGAACCCGTTCGGCCAATTGGTGGAACACATCGATTGCTCGGGTTACCCGACGCGCTTCAGCTATGACCCGCGCGGCAATCTGCAAACCATCACCGACGCCCTCGGCGAGCGCACCCAATTGCACTACGACGCCCAAGGCCGCTTGCTCGCCAGCCAGTTGCCGGACGGCCGCACCGAACACTACCAACGCGACATCGCCGGCCAGCTCACCGGCTACACCGACCCGGCCGGGCACACCACGCGCTACCAACACAACCGCCGCGGCCAGGTCCGTCAACGCACCGACGCCCAGGGCCGGCAGGTGCAGTTCACCTATGACCGCTACGGGCGGCTGCAAGCGCTGACCAATGAGAACGGGGAAAGCTATCGGTTTGCCTGGGACAGTGGGGACCGGTTGACCGAACAACAGGACCTCGATGGCAGCGCCAAGCGCTACGCCTATGACCCGCTGGATAACGTCGCCGCCGTGACCGCCGTTCCAGCGCCTTACGGCAGCGGCCTGGCGCTCGTTCCCGAAGCGCCGCCAGCTCCCATCGTCCATCGTCTGGAGCGCGACGCCGTGGGGCGGCTCGTCGCCAAAGTCACTGACGATGGCCGCACCGAGTACACCTACGACCCGCTGGACCAACTTACCGCCGTCACCTTCACCGACGTGCAGGGCAACGCGCACAGCCTGAGCTTCGCCTACAACGCCCTCGGCCAGCTGCTCGCCGAAAACAGCGCCGCCGGGAGCCTGCAGCACCACTACGACGAACTCGGCAACCTGATCCAGACCCAACTGCCCGATGGCCGCTGGGTCAACCGCCTGTACTACGGCAGCGGCCACCTGCACCAGATCAACCTCGACGGCCAGGTTATCAGCGACTTCGAACGCGATCGCCTGCACCGCGAAGTGCTGCGCACCCAAGGGCAGATCAGCACCCGCAGCGAATACGACCGCAGCGGCCGCCTGCGCGCCCGGCAACGCCGCCACAGCAACCAACCCTCGTTGCTGCCGGCATCGGTGCAGAAACACTTCGAGTACGACCCCGCCGACCACCTCATCGGCAAACTCGACCAGCAACCCGCCGCACAACAGCGCCAGTTGCTGCACTACGACGCCACCGGCCGCATCATCGCCAGCCAGGACAGCCTGCACGGCCAGCGCGAAACCTTCGCCTACGACGCCGCCGCCAACCTGTTGGACGGCCCACAAACCGGCGCCGGGCGGGTGGTGCATAACAAACTGCTGACCTACCAGGACAAGCGCTACCGCTACGACGCCTTTGGCCGAATGATCGAAAAACGCAGCGCCAAACTCGGCCTGCAACGCTTCGCCTACGACGCCGAAAGCCGCTTGATCGAAGTGCGCAACGACAACGGCAGCGTGGTCAAAATGGCCTACGACCCGCTGGGCCGACGCATCGTCAAGACCGAACACGACAGCACGGGTTACCCGCTGGGCGAAACCCGTTTCACCTGGGACGGCCTGCGCCTGCTACAGGAACATCGCCACCAGCAAACCAGCCTCTACCTCTACGAAGACGACGGCTACGAACCCCTGGCCCGCGTCGACGGCAGCGGCCCACTGCAAAAAATCCGCTACTACCACAACGACCTCAACGGCCTGCCGGAGCAACTCACCGAAGCCGACGGCCACAATGTCTGGCAGGCAACGTATCGGGTGTGGGGCAACACGCTGGAAGAAGTGCGCGAAGCGTATTACATCGAAGAGCAGAACCTGCGGTTCCAGGGGCAGTACCTGGATAGGGAGACGGGGCTGCATTTCAATACGTTCAGGTTTTATGATCCGGATGTGGGGCGGTTTACTACGCCGGATCCGATTGGGTTGAATGGCGGTCTGAATTTTTATGCCTACGCTTCCAACCCCTTTGGTTGGATCGATCCATTGGGTCTATCTTGTCGCCTGAATTCTGTAGGCAGAACCCCAGGGAAGAGCAGCCGCACCGGCAAAGCGGTGATCGCGCGGATGAGAGCCGAAGGCAAAATCATCGGTACGGGGAAAAATATGAGATTCCAGAGTACCGACAAAAAATGGTATTCGATCAAAGATGCTGATATGGCTCATAAAACTGATGCCGTTAAATACTGGAACTCAAAAGGCGGCTTCCATGGGGCTAAAACCAAAGAAGTGAGGGGATGGATGCGTGACCCTGATAATTATGAGCTGGAATATTATTCCCATAACCGGTCCAAAGGCGCGCTTCTTACGGATCGATATAGGGATCCCGGCGACTTTATTGGCCCCGCAGAAAAACCCGTTTACTAGCAAGGGAACCTGATATGAAAGATTTAGCAGACGAAAAACCGGCGCTGGCAGATGAAATAATGCGCATCATGGCGTCGGGCAACGAACTCGATGAGCAAAAACAGGTAAATGAAGCTCAGGCTCTGTACCAGAAAGCTTGGGACTTGCTTCCTGAGCCGAAGCTGGAATGGACACCCTTGTCATCATGGATTACGGGTTCTTTTTTCAACCTGCATTTCGACAATGGGAATTTTGAAGCTGCTAAAGATTGGGCACAAAAAACCTTGGATGGTCGGGAATCGGATATCGATACAGGGCCGCTGATTAACTTGGGAATGGTCTATTTTGAGCTGGGAGACCAGGCGCAGGCTTATAGATACTTTGACGATGCCTACAGCTTCGGCAAGGCCCGAGCCTTTCAAGAAAGACCCAAGAAATACCTGAAATTTTACTTGGAAAAAAAGGCCTGACTTGCGGTCTACGGGCCTGACTTCTCACGAGCTAGTCATGCAGATCACTGTGAAAAGCCCTTCTGAGACCTAATCAAGCACGATGTTGACAGGAGCTACTGGTGAAAAAGAACGCCAAGTGGTGGACCTCTTGCTCTCCCACAGCCAGATCCAATTTCGCGCACGGGGTTTCGATGAAGGCTCAAGCCAGTGGGGCGAAGTGAATTTGGAACAGGGTGCGATCATTCATCGTGATTACGTCGTGTTTGATCCCGTGATGCTGAACAAACAAGTTCTTCCTGCACATCTGCTACCGTTCGCAAACGACTGGGGCGGCAATTTCTTTTGCCTGAACCTCGATACCGGGGCCGTTAGTTATTTCACCACGGATAACTTCGATAGCGATCTGACGCCCGAAGAAAACCAGGAAAAATCCGAAAAAATCATCTGCTCGAATTTTCTCCGTTTCGTCCAAGGTCTGCTCGATGAGGATGATCTGGACGAGGGATAAATGAGCGAACGCCACTGGGCTTGTTACGGAACGCAATCCCGTGGCGAGGGAGCTTGCTCCCGCTGGGTGGCGCAGCCGCCCCCAAAAAGGCTGACGCATTCCTACAGAAAAGCCGCGGCGCCACCGAGCGGGAGCAAGCCCCCTCGCCACGAATCCAGGGCGTTGCGAATGCCTTGTTTATTCTCCCTCCGTCACGCTTCTATCAAGCTACGCATCCTTGCGCCTTTGCCTACAACTACGCCAGAATCCGCCCGCTTGTGCGCCTTGCCCGTGGGTTCTATCGTTTCCCTGTCACTGCCCATCAGTGGTCGGGCTTGGCGGCCCGGTACGCGAAAGGCGCAAGCGCCACCCGACCAACTCTTCACCGTCGCCAAAAACACCGACAACGAATGCCTGCTGGCCAACCTCAGCGAAACCCTGGCATCCGCCGACGCGATGATCAGCCACCTGGCCTTCGACCTGGAAGGCCCCCGCCGCCACATCGCCCTCGGTATCCAGCAACTGATCGAGCTCAGCGCGCTACTGGCGAACCGGGTGTTGGATAACGTCGATCCACGCTAGCATCCAAAGGCAATAGAAAAAGGCATATCAGAGATATGCCTTTTCTATTTCCACCTCCTCTCTGCCAAGGGGTATCCGCAACTCGGCTTGAACACTCAAAAGGGACACTGGCCAGTTAAGAAAAAAACCGCATAATTGGCTCAAATCAAGATTTTCTTGGCGCACTGAAGAAAAACTCTATGCCCAGGACAGAAAATTAAGGATTTGCCATGAACTCTGCTGGATACGCTTGGCTACAGGAGTCTCTACGTCTTTCAAGCTTCCCATTGCGCCGACCGGCACGGGTACAGCCCGTAACCCGAATTGAGCAGATCGGGGAAACCTTGGCTGTGCCAGCCAATACAGCCCCCGCTCCGAATGATCTGCTGGGACATCTGCTATTTGCGCTCAAACATGAGGGCATCAATCTCGCCATTTTGGCCCAGGCGCTTCCACAAATCCCAGCTGCGGCTCTGGAGGCTGAGTTCAAAAGAGCGCCTAACGGTATATACATCCGAAAAGCTTGCTTCCTACGTGAAGCCTTCACCGGAGAAGAACTGAGCCAGCCGTCACCGGTGCGTGGAGCTTTCATCCCGCTGTTCGACCCACAGCTTTACGTAACAATGCCCGGGGAGCGCAATTCCCGCTGGAGGGTGGAGTTCAACGGTATTGGATCGCTTGCGTATTGCGCCACCGTTGAGCGTACCCCCGAGATTGTCGCGCTCTTGGAATACGACATCCTGGCCCGCGCTCAGGATTTCATTCAAAACTTGCCGTCGGGCATGATGGATCAGACCATCAATTGGGCGTACCTCCACGAAACCAAGGATTCGTTTGCCATAGAGAAGGAATCACCAAGCGAGGACAAGGCGCGAAAATTCATTAAGCTGCTGCGACAGGCTCATGAGCGTATTCCCCTGAGCGAGGATTATCTGGTCCATCTTCAGAATGCGACCATTTCAAATCCACTCGACATGGCTGCTGCATTTCGCCACGCGCAAAACCATTTGGCGGGCCCACTACAAGGCGCGGCCGGGGTCACATACGTACCTCCTGCCCCTGCCCTCTGCCGCGAGTTGATGGAACAGCTCATGGTGCTGGGTAACGATGCGCCGGGACGTATTGATCCTCTGGTAGCCGCTGGCATTATTTCGTTTGGCTTCGTCTTCCTTCACCCTTTCATGGATGGGAACGGCCGTCTGTCCCGCTTCCTGATCCACCAAACTTTGTGCCGTGCCGGCGCCCTGGACAACGGGCTGCTCTTGCCCGTATCTGTCGCAATGAAACGTGAGGAGCGATTGTATCTAGAGACCCTGGAGCAGTTCTCCCGCCCGGCGCGAGAATTTTGGGAGGTCCGATGGATTGATCACGGCCAATTCACATTCAATTTTATCGGCGACTCCACCATCTACCGCTTTTGGGATGCGACGCCTGGGGTCCGTTTCACTTTGGAGATGGCGAAGCGTGCAATTGAAGTTGAGCTTCGTGAAGAAACCATCTTCCTTGAGAACTACGACCAAATCGTTCGAGCGGTCAACGAGGCTTATGACGTACGCGGTAGCGATCTGGCAAATCTCGTGATGATGTGCCTGACGAACAATGGGACAGTTTCGAAACACCGACGTAAGCAGTACCAGTACTCAGTCCCGGCTGAGGTTTTCGATTACATCGAGAGGACGACACAATCTTTACTCAGGGCGCAGCAACTGGAAAAGTAACAGCTTGCCAAACAGCTGAAACCTGGAGAGAACGGGCTCCTCGTCACGGCTCACGTACACCTCAGTCTGAGATATTTTTAAGCGGAGTGCTGCGAGTTAAGAAAAAAAAACGCAAACCGAATCAAATGAAAGTTTTCTTGGTGCACTAAAAAAATCCTGCACTCAGGGAAGAAAATTAAAGATTTTTATGACGGTTCACCGTCGGCATCCAGCAACTGATCGAGCTCAGCGCGCTACTGGCGAACCGAGTGCTGGATAACGTCGATCCACGCTAGCCATCGCACCACGCAACCCGTGGCGAGGGAGCTTGCTCCCGCTGGGTGGCGCAGCCGCCCCAAAAAAGGTTGACGCACCTTTTCAGAAAAACCGCATCGACCGATTGACGACAGCTGCGCCCGAGGCGTCGACCCGGCCGAGCGGGAGCAAGCTCCCTCGTCACAAACCTCAGGGGCAACATGAGGCGACGAGTCCAAGGACCGCTCAGGGGCTCATTGCAAAAAAATGCACACAGGCACGCCGCAAGTGCCTTTTTGCCCTGAAACGGTTATGAACTTCACAGGGCTGTTGTCGGGAATCCGGATATTGATGGGCACTTCGGGGAAGTTCTGGCTTTGATAGCGATGGGCTTGCTCGATCGTCTGCTGGGCCTGGCCCGGCTGGCTGACGATAATCGCGCCCTTGGTTCTGTTCCACACCTCGGCCGTGGTCTGTACCGCCGGTGACGCCTCTGGCGGCTGGACGGCGGCGGGCACTTCGTTTTCGGGTACGACGGCAGGGGCTGTAGCCGTATCGGCGTGGACAGTCGACAGGTAAAGCACAGAAAGCCAGGCCACTAGGCAGCTCGATCGTTTGATGTCCATTTCCCATGTCCTTGGTGGATGAAACAGTGGGCAGGCATTAACGTCTTCGTGAGCTTGATTTAACAACCTGGACACCCCTGCGTCACCTGTAGGAACTAACAGGTGTTGCCCACCACAACGCGACAAAAAAAGGGGTTCGGAACCTGGTTCCGAACCCCTTTGTGTTTCCACCGGTTAACTCAATGCTCAGCTGACCCGCGCTGTGCGCACACCTTCAGCCAGGGCAGCACACAGGCTCAACACCCCATCGATGGCCTGTTGCGGGGTGTTGGCGCTGGCGATGTGGTCGATCAGCGCGGAGCCGACCACCACGCCGTCGGCCAACCGGGCGATGGCGGCGGCTTGTTCCGGGGTGCGGATGCCGAAACCGATGCTGATCGGCAAATCGGTGTGGCGACGCAGGCGTGCCACGGCTTCTTCCACGTGCTCCAGCGTCGCGGCGCCGGCGCCGGTCACACCGGCCACCGACACGTAGTACACAAAGCCGGAACTGCCGTTGAGCACGGTCGGCAGGCGCACGTCGTCGGTGGTTGGCGTGGTCAGGCGGATGAAGTCCAGGCCGGCAGCCTGGGCCGGTTCGCACAGTTCGCTGTTGTGCTCGGGCGGCATGTCCACGACGATCAGGCCATCGACGCCCGCGTCCAGCGCCTCGCCAATGAAACGCTGCACGCCGTAGCGATGGATCGGGTTGAAGTAGCCCATGAGCACCAGCGGTGTCGCGGTATTGTCCTTACGGAACTCGCGGACCATCTGCAGGGTTTTCGCCAGGTTTTGCTGGCCGCCCAGGGCGCGGATGTTCGCCAGTTGGATCGCCGGGCCGTCGGCCATCGGGTCGGTGAACGGCATGCCCAGCTCGATCACATCGGCACCGGCTGCGGGCAGGCCCTTGAGGATCGCCAGCGAGGTGTCGTAGTCCGGGTCGCCAGCGGTGACAAACGTCACCAGCGCCGCGCGGTTCTGTTCCTTGAGTTCGGCAAAACGGGTTTGCAGGCGGCTCATCAGTGTTTCTCCTGCTGGGATTGTTCCATGTGGTGCATCACGGTTTGCATGTCTTTGTCGCCACGACCGGACAGGTTGACCACCATCAGGTGATCCTTGGGCAGGTTAGGTGCGCGCTTGAACACTTCGGCCAGGGCGTGGGCGCTTTCCAGTGCAGGAATGATCCCTTCCAGGCGGCAGCACTTGTGGAAGGCTTCCAGGGCTTCGGCGTCGGTGACCGAGGTGTATTGGACGCGGCCGATATCATGCAACCAGGCGTGTTCCGGGCCGATACCCGGGTAGTCCAGGCCTGCGGAGATCGAGTGGGCATCGATGATCTGGCCATCTTCGTCCTGCAACAGGAAGGTGCGGTTGCCGTGCAATACACCCGGCACGCCGCCGTTCAGGCTCGCGGCGTGCTTGCCGGTCTCGATGCCGTAGCCGGCGGCTTCGACGCCGATGATCTCGACGCTCTTGTCATCCAGGAATGGGTGGAACAGGCCCATGGCGTTAGAACCGCCGCCGATACACGCCACCAGGCTGTCGGGCAGGCGGCCTTCCTGGGCTTGCAGTTGTTCGCGGGTTTCCTTGCCGATTACGGCCTGGAAGTCGCGCACCATCGCCGGGTACGGGTGCGGGCCGGCCACGGTGCCGATCAGGTAGAACGTGTTGTCGACGTTGGTGACCCAGTCGCGCAGGGCTTCGTTCATGGCGTCTTTCAGGGTGCCGGTGCCGGCGACCACCGGAATGACTTCAGCGCCCAGCAACTTCATGCGGAACACGTTGGCCTGTTGGCGCTCGATGTCGGTGGTGCCCATGTAGATCACGCAATCCAGGCCGAAACGGGCCGCTACGGTGGCCGTGGCGACGCCGTGCATGCCCGCGCCGGTCTCGGCGATGATGCGTTTCTTGCCCATGCGCCGCGCCAGCAGGATCTGGCCGATGCAATTGTTGATCTTGTGCGCGCCGGTGTGGTTCAGCTCTTCGCGCTTGAGGTAGATCTTGGCGCCACCGCAGTACTCGGTCAGGCGCTCGGCGAAGTAAAGCGGGCTCGGGCGTCCGACGTAGTCACGCTGGAAGTAGGCCAGTTCTTTGAGGAACGCCGGATCTTCCTTGGCCGCTTCGTATTCACGGGCCAGGTCAAGGATCAGCGGCATCAGGGTTTCGGCCACGTAGCGACCACCGAACGCGCCGAACAGGCCGTTGGCGTCGGGACCGCTGCGCAGGTTGAAGGGGGTGGACTGGGTCATCGGGGCGCTCCAGGCGAATGCGTAGAAGGACAATGAGGTTCACTCTACCCCTGACATCCACGCCTGAAAACCGATAAGATCGCCGCAACCTGTCAGGAAAACTCACAGATACCATGCGCCACGACCTTCCCCCGCTCAACGCCCTGCGCGCCTTCGAGGCCACGGCCCGACTGAACAGCGTAAGCCAGGCGGCTGAACAGCTGCATGTCACCCACGGCGCCGTCAGCCGGCAGTTGAAGGTGCTGGAAGAGCACCTGGGCCTGAGCTTGTTCGTCAAGGAGGGGCGTGGCCTGAAACTCACAGATGCCGGCCTGCGCCTGCGCGATGGCTGCACCGACGCCTTCGAGCGCCTGCGCACTGTCTGCGCAGAGCTCACGCAAAGCACGGCGGACGCTCCGTTCGTGTTGGGCTGTTCGGGCAGCTTGCTGGCGCGCTGGTTCATTCCCCGCCTGGGCAGGCTCAATGCCGACCTGCCGGACTTGCGCCTGCACTTGTCCGCCGGCGAAGGCGACCTGGACCCCAGGCGCCCGGGGCTGGACGCGTTGCTGGTGTTCGCCGAGCCGCCTTGGCCGGCCGACATGCAAGTGTACGAACTGGTGGGCGAGCGGATCGGCCCCGTGTTGAGCCCGCACTACGCCGGTTTCGCCCGCCTGAAAGGCGCACCGGCCCGGGCGCTGCTGGACGAGCCGTTGCTGCACACCACTTCCCGGCCCCAGGCCTGGCCGACGTGGGCACGGCAAAACGACCTCGAGCCCCAGGCATTGAAGTTCGGCCAGGGCTTCGAGCATCTTTATTATTTGCTGGAGGCCGCTGTCGCGGGGCTGGGCGTAGCCATCGCCCCCGAGCCGCTGGTGGCCGAGGACGTGCGTGCCGGACGCCTCGTCGCGCCATGGGGCTTCGATGAAACCCCGGCGCGACTGGCGCTGTGGCTACCCAAGCGCGCCGCGGATGGACGCGCCCGGCAACTGGCCCAATGGCTCAGGCATGAGTTGAGTCAGCCGACTCAGTCCCCGCGCTTGCACAGCAGGTAAGCGGCCAGCAACCCGATGGCCCCTACCGCGACCCCGGCGGTGGTCCAGGGATGCTCCTGTGCGTAATCGCGCGTGGCAATCCCGGTTTCCCGGGTTTTTACCTTGACCTCTTCATAGGCGTCGCTGAGCAGATGCCGCGAATGTTTCAGCGCATTTTCGGCATTGGCCTTGAGCGACTTGAGGGTCTTACGCGACTCGTCCGAAGCATCGTCCTTCAGACTTTCCAAGGACTTGAGCAGACTCTCGATCTCCGCTTCCATGCTTTGCAACGAGGCTTTGCGTAACGAATTACTGGCCATGGTGGCTCTCTCCTGCAGTGGTTGAGTGCGTGTGAAAGTTGGGACTGCGGCCGTTTGGGAAAGTGCAGTAAATCTGAACTTCACCGTATGGATGGCGCCACACGTAAGGCAAAAAAAATCGCTGCTAGGCTCTTTATGGCAATGCAGTGAAGACAACGCAGCTATGACAGTCCAAGGAGAACGGCATGAGTGATCATCACACCTACAAGAAAGTCGAACTGGTCGGCTCCTCCCCCACCAGCATCGAAGACGCCATCAACAATGCCCTGGCCGAAGCCAGCAAAAGCCTCAAGCACCTGGAATGGTTCGAAGTCACGGAAACTCGCGGACACATCACCGGCGGCAAGGCCGCGCACTTTCAGGTAACCATTAAAGTCGGTTTTCGGATCGCCAATAGCTGAAGGTGATGAACTTGTACACTGGCGCAGTGCCACAGGAGTGGCGATGCGCTATGGTATGCCCTCAGATCTTTCCGATCCCTGCCCTGTTTTATCCGACCAAGGAGTGCGAGTGATGAAGAAGTTGATGGTGGCCCTGGGTTTGTTGAGCCTGGCCGGTGGTGCGTTTGCCGCTGGTAAGCCCTGCGAAGAGCTGAAAGGTGAAATTGCCGCGAAGCTGGATGCCAAGGGCGTATCAGGTTATTCGCTGGAGATCGTCGATAAGGGCGCGGCGGCTGACGGAAAAGTCGTTGGCACCTGTGAGGGTGGCGCGAAGGAAATCGTCTACAAAAAGTGATGTTTTTTTGCATGAAAAAGCCGACGCCTTGCGTCGGCTTTTTCATGGCTGTGCTTCAACCTTCTTTCATGACCTGCGCCAGCAACTCATAGGAATGCAGGCGATCGGCATGTTCGTACAGGTCGCTGGTGAAAATCAGCTCATCGGCCTGGGTCTGCTCGATCAGCACTTGCAGCTTGGCGCGAATCTTCTGCGGGCTACCGACCATGGCCAGACCGAGGAAATCGCCCACCGCTTCTTTTTCATGGGGCAGCCACAGACCGTTCATGGTTTCCACCGGTGGACGCTGCACCAGGCTCTGGCCGCGCATCAGCGCCAGGATCCGTTGATAGACCGAGGTCGCCAGGTAGTCGGCCTGTTCGTCCGTGTCTGCGGCCACCAGCGGTACGCCGAGCATCACGTAGGGTTTGTCGAGCACGGCCGACGGCTTGAAATGGTTGCGGTAGACGCGGATGGCTTCGTGCATGTAGCGCGGTGCGAAATGGGAAGCGAATGCGTAGGGCAAACCGCGCTCACCGGCCAATTGCGCGCTGAACAGGCTCGATCCCAACAACCACACCGGCACCTGGGTCCCGGTGCCGGGCATGGCGATGATGCGTTGGTCGGGCGTGCGAGGGCCGAGGTAGCGCATCAGTTCGGCCACGTCCTCGGGGAAATCGTCGGCGCTGCCGGAGCGCTCACGACGCAGCGCCCGGGCAGTCATCTGGTCGGAACCGGGCGCACGCCCCAGCCCCAGGTCGATCCGTCCGGGGAAGAGGCTTTCCAGCGTGCCAAACTGCTCGGCGATGACCAATGGCGCATGGTTGGGCAACATCACCCCACCGGATCCGACGCGAATGCTCGAAGTGCCCCCCGCCAGGTAGGCCAGCAGCACCGCCGTCGCGGAACTGGCGATGCCATCCATGTTGTGGTGCTCGGCCACCCAGAAGCGGGTGTAGCCGAATTTTTCCACGTGCTGCGCCAAGTCCAGGGAGTTGCGCAAGGAGCGCGCGGCGTTGCCGTCTGCGCGCACGGGCACCAGGTCGAGGGTTGAGAATTTCACTTCGGACAGCTGTTTCATGGGCCAGGATCTCCAACGGCGTTCCGGGCTTTTCCCACAGGCAAAAGCCGACCGTTTCTAAGGGTGTGCTCCATGCAATGTGGGCATATACCCGAGTTTCAATAGCAGCAACGAAATTTCCTACTAAATTGGTCGACTAATCGGCACGGGTGAACTTTCTCAACCCGTCTATCCTCACAACCCAAGCAACGAAAACAGCTTGGCGCGAAACCTCGCGCCGGATCTTGAGGAGGCAGACATGGCTATCATTAAGAAAGCATCGGCTCACTGGGAAGGTGACCTGAAGACCGGTATCGGCTCCATCTCCACGCAAACCGGCGTATTGCGCGAAGCGCCCTATGGCTTCAAGGCCCGTTTTGAAGGGGGCCCGGGCACCAACCCGGAAGAACTCATCGGCGCGGCACATGCGGGCTGCTTTTCCATGGCGTTTTCGATGATCCTGGGCGACGCCGGGCTCAAGGCCGACAGCATCGACACCCAGGCCGAAGTGACCCTGGACCAGGTCGAGGGCGGCTTCGCCATCACGGCGGTGAAGCTGATTCTCAAGGCGAAGATTCCCGGTGCCAGCCAAGAGCAATTCCAGGCGCTGAGCGACAAGGCCAAGCAAGGGTGCCCGGTGTCCAAGGTGCTCAACGCCAAGATCACCCTGGAGGCGACGTTGCTGGGCTGATGAATTGAAAAGAGCGCAGCCCGGTCTCGGGCTGTGATCTTTTGAATACCGGCGATCTGTTTACCCGTGGGCAATTGTGATCGAATGCAGGTCTGTGGTTCCTGCATTGAGGACGTCGAGCATGAAACGATTTGCCCTGGTTATCATCGGCTGCACATTGGCGACAACAACCCTCGCGGCACCCAAGCCTTGCGAAGAACTCAAGGCGGAGATCGAAGCCAAGATCCAGGCCCAAGGTGTGTCGTCCTATACCCTGGAGATTGTCACCAACGACGAAGTTCACGACCAGAACATGGTGGTAGGGAGCTGCGACAACGGTACCCGCAAGATCATCTACCAGAAGAATGATCGCTAGAGGCAGTTGGCCTGCCGGTCCTCGGCGACGATCTCCCGCTTGGCGTTGTAGAGCCGTGCACTGGGGCTGAACGCCAGGCTGCGTGCCTCCAGGCGATAACGCTGGCCTGCTTCGAAATGGTCGTAGCGCACGATCAGGTAGCACAGCCGCTCTTGCGGCTCGGCCTGCATGCCCAACCCGCCGCCGCTGTACACTTCGAAATCGAAACGCACCTCCAGCTCATGGCTGCCCGGTGCGACCTGGAAGAACCGCCCGTCCGCGACGCGTCGACCGTCCAGGCGTTCAGCCATCAATACCTTGCCGCCCGGTGCCGAGGTCGCGAAGTCGATCCACGCCTTGTTCGCATCCACTGGGGGCAGCGGGCTCGTTGCGCAGCCGCTCATACAGAGCACGATCGGTAACAGAAGGCGAACATCCATGGCGAAACTCCCGGCATCAGTCGCTGAGCATAGCGCCGATCAGATCTGCTGGCAGCCCGCCGGCATTCCTTGGCCCACCACTTTGTGTTGCTGGTCGTACAGCTTGGCCCATGGCCGGAAACCGATACTGCCGGCCTGCAACTGGTAACGCTGGCCGGCGTTGAAATCCTTGAATTTCACGTTCAACCGGCAATCGCGCCACAACGGTTCGGCATCCGGGCCGATGTTGCCGGGCGCCACGGCAAACTGATAACGCACCGTCAGTTCATGGCTGCCGGGTTGCACTTGAAAGTAACGGTGGTCGGCAGAGGTCTTGTCATCAACCTCCAGCGCTTGCAGCGCGGTGTCCTGGCGCGTTCCCAGGTCGATCCACGCCTGGGAAGGATCGGGGTCAGGCAAACCGGCACAGCCGGTCAGCAGCAACAGGCCACTCGTCAGCATCAATACGCGCATAGCGAAGCTCCGGGCAGGCGAGATAGTCTTGTGGGCAGACTTCCCAGGGTGATTCCAATTGATCAGGCCGCAATCAAGCCATCGGTTACTCGACCGTACTTTCCGGATTTTGTTTCCAGCCCTGCTGCTTTTGTTACTGAACGGTTGCTCCAGCGCCCGCTATTACAGCCAGCTCGTCGGCGGTCAGCTGAGGTTGTTGCAGGCCCGCGAACCGATCGACCAAGTCATCGCCGACCCGGCCCGCGAACCGAAACTGCGCGCGCACCTGGCCCAGGCCCGCGAAGCACGGGCGTTCGCCAGTTCGCAGCTGCACCTGCCCGACAACCAAAGCTATCGTCTGTATGCAGACATTGGCCGACCGTTCGTGGTCTGGAATGTCTTTGCCACCCCCGAGTTTTCCCTGGCGCCGCACAACCACTGTTTTCCAATTGCCGGTTGCGTGGCGTATCGCGGCTACTACAGCCAGGGCGCCGCCCGTGGCGAGGCGGCGTTGCAGCGTTTGCAGGGCATGGATGTGTCGATTGGCGGCGTAGAGGCCTATTCGACACTGGGCTGGTTCAACGACCCGATCCTCAGTTCCATGATGCATTGGGGCGACGAACGCCTGGCGACGCTGATCTTCCATGAACTGGCGCACCAGCGGTTCTATCTGAAGGACGACACTTCATTCAACGAGTCCTTCGCCACCTTCGTCGAACAGGAAGGCACCCGCCAATGGCGGGCCAGTCGTGGCCTGGCGCCGGATAACGGCCAGCAGGTGCGGCAGCGCGAACAATTTACCCAATTGGTCCTCGACACCCGTCAGCGCCTGGAAAAGCTCTACGCCCAAGCCCTGCCCGCGGCACAAATGCGCGCGCTAAAGGCCCAGGCCTTCGAACAGATGCGTGCCGACTACGTGCAATTGCGCGATACCCAATGGGCGGGCGACAAACGCTACGATGCATGGGTCTATGCGCCGCTGAACAATGCGCGGTTATTGCCCTTCGGCCTGTATGACCAGTGGGTGCCGGCGTTCGCAGCGCTGTTCAAGCGCGAGGGCGGTGACTGGGTCGGGTTTTATGCGGCGGTGCAGACCCTGGGCAAACTGCCCGCCGATGAGCGCGTGGCGGCCTTGAAGACGCTGGCAGGGCCGAAGACTGCTGCGGATTGAACGGACGCCATCGCGAGCATAAAAAAGGGCATACCGATCCCATCGATATGCCCTTTCGATTGCTGCTTTGCTTCCCTCGGGTCGAGGTACTTGCAGCAATTATGGGTTGACGCAGTCCTTCAGGTTCTTGCCTGGCTTGAACGCAACGGTGTTGCTGGCCTTGATCTTTACCGGCTCACCGGTCTGCGGATTCTTGCCGGTGCGCGCGCCGCGATGGCGTTGTAAGAAAGTGCCGAAGCCCACCAGGGTGACGCTGTCCTTGCGGTGCAGGGCGCCGGTGATTTCTTCGAGGACGGCGTTTAGCACGCGGTTGGCTTGCTCTTTGGTGAGGTCTGCTTTTTCCGCGATGGCGGCGGCGAGTTCTGGTTTACGCATGAATGAAGCCCCTTTGACGGTTTTTTTGTTGTTATGTCCAGGCTGTTCTCTTCGGAACAAACCCTAAGGCGCCGCAGGCTCTACTCTGCGGCAGACGGGAGTGAGGATGGCACGGTGCCGAAAACCGCGCCAGTGTCCGGGCGACCTTTGTGGGACCAAAAGTAGGGTTTTTGCGACAGAACGACCAGTATTTACGCCAACAGGGCCGGTAGTTCCTTGTTCAGCGCCAGTTTTTCCATCACCGCCGTGCCGGTCAGGGCATAGCCCAACAGGTGCCCCTGGGCATCACGGCACAGGGCCTTGATATCACCGCCCTGCCCCTCGACGCTCCACACGCCTTCGCGGTCTCGCGGTGGCGGCGACACCACCAATGGGCAGACCGGGGTTTTGACGGTAATCGGCATCGCACCGTAGCTGACCGCCGTCGGCTGGCCGGCCAGGGTCTGGGCCAGGGCTCGGGCGCAGCTCATCAGCGGCATCACGTACAACAGGTTCAAGCCATCGACCTCGGCGCAGTCGCCCAAGGCATAGATATTGGCGTGGGACGTCTTCAGGTGACGATCGACCACCACGCCGCGATTGACCACCAGGCCGGCCGCTGCCGCCAGGTCGATACGCGGGCGCAGGCCGATGGCGGAGACGACCAGCTCGCAGGCAATCACTTGGCCATCGGACAGGTGGGCTTCCAATCCATCGGCCACCTTCTGCAAGCGGTTGAGCACAGGCCCCAAGTGGAAGCGCGCACCGAGGCTTTCCAGCCCGGCCTGGACCGCTGCAGCGGCGGCCGGGTGCAGCAGCGTCGGCATGACTTGCTCGCACGGCGCCACCAGTTGCACTTCGTAGCCACCCAGGCTCAGGTCGTTGGCGAACTCGCAGCCGATCAGGCCGGCGCCGAGCAGCAGCACCCGGCGCTTGCCGACGGCCGCGGCGCGAAAGCGTGCGTAGTCTTCCAGGTCGTTGATCGGGAAAATCAGCTCCGAGGCGTCGCCCTGCACCGGCACCCGCACGGTTTCCGCGCCCCAGGCCAGGATCAGGTCGCGGTAGTTCACCGCCTCTTCGCCGATCCACAACCGCTTGTGCCCCGGATCGATGCCGCTGACGCGAGTGTGGGTGCGTATTTCCGCCTTCAATTGCTCAGCCATGGCCCCCGGTTCGGCCATGCTCAGGCCGTCGGCATCCTTGTTCTTGCCAAAGCCGGTGGAGAGCATCGGCTTGGAATATGAACGGCCGTCATCCGCCGTGATCAGCAGCAACGGCGTCTCGCTGTCGAGCTTGCGAAACTCCCGGGCCAGGTTATAACCGGCCAGCCCGGTACCGATGATGACGACAGGTGTGCTCATGTTGCTCTCCATGCAGGGAATGATCAGTTGATCTCGATCATTTCGAAATCCATCTTGCCGACGCCACAATCGGGGCACAGCCAGTCTGCCGGTACATCTTCCCAGCGCGTGCCGGGTGCGATGCCATCGTCCGGCCAGCCGTCAGCTTCGTTGTAGATCAGGCCGCAGACGATACATTGCCACTTCTTCATTCAAGACTTCCTCAGGGTGTCAGGCCATTGCCGGCGGGGTCGGGTCGACGCAGGTCGGCCGGCAAACGTTGGCGTTTTGTACTGATCGGCCGTCGCCGATGCAAGCAGGATCGGTGCGAGGCTGTCCAAGCCAGTCAAATCACCGAGCGACATGTTAAGCTCGCGGCCTCATTTGCTGCCAATCAAGACCGCTGTGCCGCATACAAATTCGATATTTCCTACACTCCAGTGGCGGCCACAGCACCTGCTGTCGCCTCGCCCCGATGCCTGTGTGCTCGACTGGCTGTTCGACGAAGGCTCCCTGACCCGACGGCTGACGCACTTGTCGAACGACCATTTCAGCGTGACGCCATTGTTCGAAGGCTGGCAGCCTCTGCGCGCCGACGAATGTGCGGCCCTGGACCTGGCCGAAGGCAGCGAGGGCTGGGTGCGTGAGGTGTACCTGCGGGGCCACGACCAGCCTTGGGTGTTCGCCCGCAGCGTGGCGGCGCGTAGCGCGCTGCAGGACGATGGGCTGCACATGGACCGACTGGGCAGCCGCTCCCTGGGAGAACTGCTCTTTTGCGACCAGGCGTTCCAGCGGCGGGCCATCGAGGTCTGTCATTACCCCGAGCCGTGGCTGCCGGCCGCTGTGCGCGCCAGCAAGCTGTGGGGGCGTCGCTCGCGCTTCGACCGGGGTGCGTTGAGTGTGCTGGTGGCGGAAATCTTCCTGCCGTCGCTGTGGACCGTCGCCCGCGCCTATTCGGAGACTTGCTGATGTACGTGCAATTGCTCAAATCCTTGAATCGCCTGAACCCAAGGGCCTGGGACTTCGTGCAACTGACCCGCATGGACAAGCCCATCGGCATCTACCTGCTGCTGTGGCCGACGTTGTGGGCGCTGTGGATCGCCGGCGAAGGCTCGCCGTCCATCGCCAACGTGGTGATCTTCGTCCTCGGCGTGATACTGACCCGCGCCGGGGGTTGCGTGATCAATGACTGGGCCGACCGCAAGGTCGATGGCCACGTCAAGCGCACCGAACAACGTCCGCTGGCCAGTGGAAAGATCCGCTCGAAAGAAGCCTTGGTGTTTTTCGCCGTGCTGATGAGCATCAGTTTCCTGCTGGTGCTGTGCACCAACGCGATGACCATTGCGCTGTCCCTCGGCGGGCTGGCGCTGGCGTGCACCTACCCGTTCATGAAGCGCTACACCTATTACCCGCAAGTGGTGCTGGGGGCGGCGTTCTCCTGGGGCATGCCGATGGCGTTCACCGCCGAGACCGGTCACCTGCCGGCCGCCGCCTGGTTGTTGTACATCGCCAACCTGCTGTGGACGGTGGGCTACGACACCTATTACGCCATGACCGACCGGGACGATGACCTGAAGATCGGCGTGAAGTCGACCGCCATCCTGTTTGGCGACGCCGATCGCGTAATCATCCTGACGTTGCAGGGCCTGGCCCTCGGGTGCCTGCTGCTGGCCGGGTCGAAGTTCCAGCTGGGCGGCTGGTTCCACCTGGGGCTGGTGGCCGCTGCCGCGTGCTTTGCCTGGGAGTTCTGGTACACCCGCGGCAAGGATCGGATGCGCTGCTTCAAGGCATTCCTGCACAACCATTGGGCCGGGTTGGCAATATTCGTCGGCATCGTGCTGGATTATGCGTTGCGCTGACCTGTGGCGAGGGAGCTTGCTCCCGCTGGGCCGCGCAGCGGCCCCAAGCTTATAGGGTCGCCGCCCAAGGCACCGGACCGACCCAACGGGAGCAAGCTCTCTCGCCACAAAAGCATTTCAACAGAAACGGTCAGTCAGACTTGGCAACGTGCCAGACGCCACCTATGCCATCGCCTTTCTTTTCCCCCGCCTTGTCCGCAGCGAAGGTGTACAGCGGCTTGCCGTCGTAGGCCCACTGCTTCGTACCGTCGTCACGGGTGATCACCGTCCAGTCGCCCATGGACTTGTCGTCGCCCTTGGCCATGAGCGGCGGCCACTTGGTCGCGCAGGTGTCATTGCACATCGACTTGGCGCCTTGGTCTTTATCGAACGTGTATAACGTCATGCCACTGTGATCGGTGAGCATGCCGTCTTTTTCCATCGCCGGTTCAGCCGCAAACGCCAGTGCCGGGAACGCCAGGACCGTCGTAACCGCCAGCGCCTTGATGGATTGAGTGAGGTAAGTCATGGAAACCTTCTTTTGTGGTTGTCAGGATTCGGACTAGAAAGCTTAGCCCAGGATCCGCTGCACCGCAGGCTGGCGAAATAACTGTCACACGACTGCAATAATTCCGTTATCTAATGCGGCGCAAGACAGTTAAATGACAAGAGGATTACCCCATGGTTGGCAGGAGCATTCTGATCGTCGACGACGAGGCGCCCATCCGCGAGATGATCGCCGTGGCGTTGGAGATGGCCGGCTATGACTGCATGGAAGCAGAAAACTCCCAACAGGCCCATGCCATCATCGTCGACCGCAAGCCCGACCTGATCCTGCTGGACTGGATGCTACCCGGCACGTCTGGCATCGAACTGGCGCGACGCCTCAAACGCGATGAGCTGACCGGTGATATTCCGATCATCATGCTCACCGCCAAGGGCGAAGAGGACAACAAGATCCAGGGCCTGGAGGTCGGCGCCGACGACTACATCACCAAGCCGTTCTCCCCCCGCGAGCTGGTGGCGCGCCTCAAGGCCGTGCTGCGACGCGCCGGGCCGACCGATGGCGAAGCGCCTATCGAAGTCGGTGGCCTGCTGCTGGACCCCATCAGTCACCGCGTCACCATCGATGGCAAGCCCGCCGAAATGGGACCGACCGAATACCGCCTGCTGCAATTCTTCATGACCCACCAGGAACGTGCCTACACCCGTGGGCAGTTGCTGGACCAGGTCTGGGGCGGCAACGTCTACGTCGAGGAGCGTACTGTGGATGTGCACATCCGCCGCTTGCGCAAGGCCCTCGGCGACGCCTATGAAAATCTGGTACAAACCGTGCGCGGCACCGGTTATCGTTTTTCGACCAAGGCCTGATCCGAGCCCTTACCGCCCGACAAGCTGACAAGGACGCGCGTCACGTGAATCAAAACTGGCATGGCACCCTGATTCGCCACATGTTGTTGCTGGTGACCGGCTGTCTGCTGATCGGCCTGATCAGTGGCTATTACGGCTGGAGCCTCGCCGCAGGCCTGGGACTTTACCTGGCCTGGACCCTCAAGCAACTGCTGCGCCTGCATGAGTGGCTGCGCCTGCACCAGCCCGACGAAGCCCCGCCCGATGGCTATGGCCTGTGGGGCGAGGTGTTCGACAGCATCTACCACCTGCAACGACGCGACCAACGGGTACGCGGGCGCCTGCAAGCGGTGATCGATCGGGTCCAGGAATCCACCGCCGCACTGAAAGACGCGGTGATCATGCTCGACAGCGACGGCAACCTGGAATGGTGGAACCGCGCGGCCGAAACCCTGCTGGGCCTCAAGACTCCGCAGGACAGCGGCCAGCCGGTGACCAACCTGGTGCGCCATCCGCGCTTCAAGGAATATTTCGAACAAGGCAGTTACGCCGAGCCGCTGGAAATTCCTTCGCCCACCAATGACCGGCTGCGCATCCAGCTGTACATCACGCGCTATGGCAACAACGAACACTTGATGCTGGTGCGCGACGTGACGCGCATCCATCAACTGGAACAGATGCGCAAAGACTTCATCGCCAACGTGTCCCACGAGCTGCGCACGCCGTTGACGGTGATCTGCGGCTACCTGGAGACCTTGCTCGACAACGTCGAGGAAGTGAATCCGCGCTGGAGCCGGGCCTTGCAGCAGATGCACCAGCAAAGCGGGCGCATGCAGACCCTGCTCAACGACTTGCTGTTGCTGGCGAAGCTGGAGGCCACCGATTACCCGTCGGACAACCATCCCGTGGCCATCGAGGATTTGTTGCAAACCATTACCGAGGATGCCCAGGAGCTGTCGGGCCCCAAGCAGCAGGCCATTACCCTGGAAGCCGACGCAAGCGTGCAGCTCAAGGGCAGCGAGGCGGAACTGCGCAGTGCGTTTTCCAACCTGGTGTTCAACGCGGTCAAGTACACGCCGGAACAAGGCCGGATCCATGTGCGCTGGTGGGGCGATGAACAAGGCGCGCACCTGAGCGTGCGGGACTCGGGCATTGGCATCGACAGCAAGCACCTGCCGCGCCTGACCGAACGGTTCTACCGCGTCGACTCCAGTCGCAACTCCAACACCGGCGGCACCGGGCTGGGCCTGGCGATCGTCAAACATGTTCTGCTGCGGCATCGTGGGCGCATGGAAATCAGCAGCGTCCCCGGCCACGGCAGCACGTTTACCTGCCATTTCGCCCCTGCACAGGTGGTGCGAGCGCGCCTGACCAGCCGCGCCGATTGACACCGACGGGCCTCCCCCCCTAGGCAACCGCCAAGTCAGCCGCTACATTGGCTGACTTGCGCCTGCATTTTCAGGCGCTCATTTTAAACTTTCACGACTCTACGGAACCCGCAAAACTCCATCATGGACCCTTCCCCTGGCTTGTCCCTGGCAACACTCTTCGCCGAATTCGGCATGATTCTTTTCGCTCTGATCCTGGTTCTGCTCAACGGCTTTTTCGTTGCGGCCGAATTTGCCATGGTCAAACTACGCTCGACCCGGGTCGAGGCCATCGCCGAGCAGAACGGCTGGCGCGGGCACATCCTGCGCACCGTCCACAGTCAGCTCGACGCGTACCTGTCGGCCTGCCAGCTGGGCATCACCCTTGCCTCCCTGGGCCTGGGCTGGGTCGGCGAGCCGGCATTTGCCCACCTCCTCGAGCCGCTGCTGGAAGCGGTCGGCGTGCAATCGCCGGAGCTGATCAAGGGCATCTCGTTCTTCACAGCGTTCTTCGTGATTTCGTACCTGCACATCGTGGTCGGTGAGCTGGCACCCAAATCCTGGGCGATCCGCAAGCCCGAGCTGCTGTCGCTGTGGACCGCCGTGCCGCTGTACCTGTTCTACTGGCTGATGTACCCGGCGATCTACCTGCTCAACGCCAGCGCCAACGCCATCCTGCGCATCGCCGGCCAGGGCGAACCCGGCCCGCATCACGAGCACCATTACAGCCGTGAAGAACTCAAGCTGATCCTGCACTCCAGCCGTGGCCAGGACCCGAGCGACCAGGGCATGCGCGTGCTGGCCTCGGCCGTGGAAATGGGTGAGCTGGAAGTGGTCGACTGGGCCAACTCCCGGGAAGACCTGGTGACGCTGGAGTTCAACGCGCCGCTCAAGGAAATCCTGGCGCTGTTCCGTCGCCACAAGTTCAGCCGTTATCCGGTGTACGACAGCGAGCGCCAGGAGTTCGTCGGCCTGCTGCACATCAAGGACCTGTTGCTGGAACTGGCCGCCCTGGACCACATTCCCGAGTCGTTCAACCTGGCCGAGCTGACCCGGCCGCTGGAGCGCGTGTCGCGGCACATGCCGCTGTCGCAGTTGCTGGAGCAGTTCCGCAAGGGCGGCTCGCACTTCGCCGTGGTCGAGGAAGCCGACGGCAACATCATCGGCTACCTGACCATGGAAGACGTGCTGGAAGTGCTGGTGGGCGACATCCAGGACGAACACCGCAAGGCCGAACGCGGCATCCTGGCCTACCAGCCAGGCAAGCTGCTGGTGCGTGGCGACACCCCGCTGTTCAAGGTGGAACGCCTGCTGGGGATCGACCTGGACCACATCGAGGCCGAAACCCTGGCCGGGTTGGTCTATGAAACCCTCAAGCGCGTGCCGGAAGAGGAAGAAGTGCTGGAGGTCGAGGGTTTGCGGATCATCATCAAGAAGATGAAAGGGCCGAAGATCATCCTGGCGAAGGTGTTGATGCTCGATTGAGCATCAACCCGCTTTCTGGCAAGCCTGCGGCGAACCTGTGGCAAATCTGTGGGAGCAAAGCTTGCTCGCGATGGCGGTGGGGCAGTCAGTTGAGATGTTGAATGTGCTGCCGCTGTCGCGAGCAAGCTTTGCTCCCACAGGTCTTGGCCCAATCCCTTTGCCACAGAAGCGCCTATGCTATTGCTTACCCACCGCAAAGTTGGGCAACTCGCCGACCGGCTGGTTGAACTGGTAGGGAATCGACACCAGCCCCAGCCCGGTATTGCGCTGCACCACGAAGTGCAGGTGCGGGCCGGAGCTGTTGCCGGTGTTGCCTGACAGCGCCAACGGCGAACCCACCACGACCCGTTGACCTTCCCGCACGCTGACCGAACCTTTCTTCAGGTGCAGGTAGACGCCCATGGTCCCGTCATCGTGCAACACCCGCACGAAGTTGCCCGAGGGGTCCTCGCCACGGCCGGTCTGGTTGTTTTCGGTCTTGATCACCACACCACCACGCGCCGCGACGATCGGCGTGCCTACCGGCATGGCGATGTCCATGGCGTAGCGGTTTTTCGGGCCGTAATGGCTGTATTGGCCGTTGGCCCCCTGGCTCAGCCGGAACGGCCCGCCGCGCCATGGAAAGGGATATTGATAGGCCTGCGTCGCGCCGGTGGGGTCGCCCAGGGAATATTGCAGGCTCGTGGTATACACCAACGGTTGTCCCGGCCGAGCCGCCGTGAGCAAGGCCAGGCGCAGGTTGCTGCGTGCCGGCAGCACCCGCCGGATCGGCTGGTCCGGCGCCCCGTTGACGTTACGCACGCCGAGGAAACTCAACTCGACCTCCACGGGCGCGTACAAATCATTGCGCACGTACACCGCGTCCGCGTCTTTCTGTTGGCGAACATCGAGAAACACTTGCCGTTCCAGCCGCTCGACCATGCGATCGCGAAACACGAACATCTGGGCGCCCCTGCTCGGGCGGTCACTGTAGGACACCACGCCATTGGCATCGGTGGATTTGTAGATGGTCATGGCCATGGCCGACGACGAGGCCAGGACAAGACCGCAGGCGAACAACAGGGGCGCGAGCATAGGCAAAGGTTCTGTCGAAGAGGGAAGGCCTGCACAGCAGCCTAGCAGCTGGGATGGACCCGCGTAGTCGACAGATGTTTCAAAAATGGATCAACAATCGTTGTTGAATCCAATGGCCCTATCGCGAGCAGGCTCGCTCCCACAGGGATTCCTGGTGCTCACAAAATGTGTGTTCACAGCAGATCCAGTGTGGGAGCGAGCCTGCTCGCGATGGCGGCCTGACAGGCGCCGCCGGATCAGGCGCCCGGTACGAAGTGCTTCTGCGCGGTACCGCGGGCGATGAGGCGGGAAATGTAGTCGAGTTTCTGCGGGTCTTTGTCGACGAAGCGGAACGTCAGCTGCAACCATTCGCTGTCTGGCGACTGTTCATGGGCGACGATAGCGTGCAGGTAACCGTTCAGACGAGCGGTTTCGGCGTTGTCGCCCTGCTCCATGTCCAGCACCGCGCTTTCGAGCACTTGCGGCAGGGTATCGGTGCGCTTGACCAGCAACAGCGATTCCTTGAGGGTCAGGGCCTTGATCACGCACAGCTGGATGCCGCTGGACAGGCGCAGTTGGCCTTGGCCACGGCTGCCGGTCGGTGCGGCGGAAGGCGCCTTGACCGGCGGGCTGTTGAGCAAGCCACGCGCCGGGGCCGCAGCAGCGGCAGCCGCCGGCGCCGCAGCGGGCGTTGTCACGACCTGGGCCGCCTTGCCACCCGTCAGGGCGCTGAGGGAGTCATTGCCGAACGCCGAGGTCGCTTTGGTCGGTGCGCTCATTATCTTGTCGAGCTTGCCGACCTTGTGCAGGACCTGCTTGACCTTGGTCAGCAGCTGCTCGTTGGTGAACGGTTTGCTGACGTAGCCGGAAACCCCGGCCTGGATCGCCTGGACCACGTTTTCCTTGTCGCCACGGCTGGTGACCATGACGAACGGCATGCCCTTGAGGTTCTCCTGCTGACGGCACCAGGTCAGCAGTTCCAGGCCGGACATTTCCGGCATTTCCCAGTCGCACAGCACCAGGTCAAATGCCTCGCGGGCCAGCAGCGCCTGGGCTTTCTTGCCGTTCACCGCGTCTTCGATGCGCACGCCCGGGAAGTAGTTGCGCAGACACTTTTTAACCAGGTCACGAATGAACGACGCATCGTCCACGACCAATACACTGACCTTACTCATCCAGATACACCTCTAAAAAATCCCGGCAAGCATACCGCTTTTACTGATGGCACATTGCCAAAAAAACCTTCAGTCACGCCGGGACTTTTCGTTCGCGGGTGCTGCTTCGATTAAAAAAAATCCAAAAAAAAGCCCGGCCAAAAGGCCGGGCGCTTTTCTTGGCAATCTTACTTATCGTCCGTTTCGCCGGGAACATTAGCGGTTTCGGACGGGGTGCCCTCAACTTCTTCCTTCATGCGCTTGAGGCCCATGTGTCGTACATCGGTACCGCGCACGAGATAGATCACAAGTTCGGAGATGTTGCGCGCATGATCGCCGATTCGCTCCAGGGAACGCAGGACCCAGATGATGCTCAGCACCCGGGAGATCGAGCGCGGGTCTTCCATCATGTAGGTTGCGAGCTCGCGCAGGGCGGTCTTGTATTCGCGGTCGATGATCTTGTCGTACTGGGCCACCGACAGCGCCAGGTCGGCGTCGAAACGGGCAAAGGCATCCAGCGCATCGCGGACCATGTTGCGCACCTGGTCGCCAATGTGGCGCACTTCGACATAACCGCGCGGGGCTTCGCCTTCTTCGCACAACTGGATGGCACGACGGGCGATCTTGGTGGCTTCGTCGCCAATCCGTTCAAGGTCGATTACCGACTTGGAGATGCTGATGATCAGGCGCAGGTCGGAAGCAGCCGGTTGACGACGGGCCAGGATCCGCAGGCATTCCTCGTCGATGTTGCGTTCCATCTGGTTGATCTGGTCATCGATTTCACGCACCTGCTGGGCCAGGCCGGAGTCGGCCTCGATCAGCGCGGTCACCGCGTCGTTGACCTGCTTTTCCACCAGCCCGCCCATGGCCAGCAGATGACTGCGCACTTCCTCCAGCTCGGCGTTGAACTGTGCGGAAATGTGGTGGGTAAGGCCTTCCTTCGAAATCATGGTTTTGCTCCGCAAAAGCTGTGAGCTGCAAGCTTCAAGCTGCAAGCCAATGTGTGTCGTTACGCTGAACTGCTTTTACTTGCCGCTTGAAGCTCGCGGCTCGCAGCTGCCGCTAGCCATAGCGGCCCGTAATGTAGTCTTCGGTCTGCTTCTTGGCCGGATTGGTGAACAGAGTATCGGTATCGCCAAATTCCACCAGTTTGCCCATGTACATGAACGCGGTGTAGTCGGAAACCCGCGCCGCCTGTTGCATGTTGTGGGTCACGATGACGATGGTGAACTTGGACTTGAGCTCGTAGATCAGCTCTTCGACCTTCAGCGTCGAGATCGGGTCCAGGGCCGAGCAAGGTTCGTCGAGCAGCAACACTTCCGGCTCCACGGCGATGGTACGGGCAATCACCAGACGCTGTTGCTGGCCGCCGGACAGGCCCAGGGCCGAGTCATGCAGGCGGTCCTTGACCTCGTCCCACAGCGCCGCGCCCTTGAGCGCCCACTCCACGGCCTCATCGAGGATGCGCTTCTTGTTGATGCCCTGGATGCGCAGGCCGTAGACCACGTTCTCATAGATGGTCTTGGGGAACGGGTTGGGCTTCTGGAACACCATGCCCACGCGACGACGCAGCTCGGCCACGTCCTCGCCCTTGCGGTAGATGTTGTTGCCGTAGAGGTTGATTTCGCCTTCGACGCGGCAACCGTCCACCAGGTCGTTCATGCGGTTGAAGGTGCGCAGCAAGGTCGACTTGCCGCAGCCCGACGGGCCGATGAACGCGGTGACGCGCTGTTTCGGGATATTCAGGCTGACGTCGTACAGCGCCTGCTTCTCGCCGTAGAACAGGTTCAGGCCGGGCACTTCGATGGCGACGGTTTCCTGGGCCAGGTCCAGGCTTTGCTTGTCGCGGCCCAGGGCTGACATGTTGATGCCGTGTGCGTGTGCTTCGTGTTGCATGGGAGGCTCCCTGTGCTAACAAATTCGGTTCGGTCGGCGGCTCAGTGGCCATGCCGATCGGTGTATGTGTGGGAGCGAGCCTGCTCGCGATTCAGGCGACTCGGTTTGGCTTTGAACCGAGGTGATGCCATCGCGAGCAGGCTCGCTCCCACAGAAGATCAATGTGTAATCAACTGTCCAACGCCTTGTACTTCTCGCGCAGGTGGTTACGGATCCACACCGCCGACAGGTTGAGCGTGGCGATCACCAGCACCAGCAGCAGCGCCGTGGCGTATACCAGCGGCCGCGCCGCTTCGACGTTCGGGCTCTGAAAGCCGACGTCATAGATATGAAAGCCCAGGTGCATGATCTTCTGGTCCAAGTGCAGGTACGGGTAGTTGCCGTCCAGCGGCAGCGACGGGGCCAGTTTCACCACGCCCACCAGCATCAACGGCGCCACTTCACCGGCGGCACGGGCCACGGCGAGGATCATGCCGGTCATCATCGCCGGGCTGGCCATGGGCAGGACGATTTTCCACAAGGTCTCGGCCTTGGTCGCACCGAGGGCCAGGGAGCCTTCGCGCACGGTACGCGGGATCCGCGCCAGGCCTTCTTCGGTGGCGACGATCACCACCGGCACCGCCAGCAGCGCCAGGGTCAGGGACGCCCAGAGCAGGCCCGGCGTGCCGAAGGTCGGCGCCGGCAAGGCTTCGGGGAAGAACAGCCGGTCGAGCGAGCCGCCCAGCACGTAGACGAAGAAGCCCAGGCCGAACACGCCGTAGACGATGGCCGGGACACCCGCCAGGTTGTTGACCGCGATCCGGATCACCCGGGTCAGGGTGTTCTGCTTGGCGTATTCGCGCAGGTAAACCGCTGCCAGCACGCCGAACGGTGTGACGATCATCGCCATGATCAGGGTCATCATGATGGTGCCGAAGATCGCCGGGAAGATCCCGCCCTCGGTGTTCGCCTCGCGGGGGTCATCGCTGAGGAATTCCCAGACTTTGCTGAAATAGAAACCCAGCTTGGTGAACGTGCCCATGCCGTTCGGCTGGTAGGCGTGCACTACCTTGCCCAGGCCGATTTCCACTTCCTTGCCGTTGGCATCGCGAGCGGTCAGGCTGTCGCGGTTGAACTGGGCATGCAGGTCGGTCAGGCGCGCCTCGACGTCCTTGTAGCGGGCATCGAGTTCGGCGCGTTCGCTGGCCATGTCCGCCTGGGCGGCGGCGTCGAGCTTGCCGTCCAGCTCCAGTTTGCGACCGTGCAGGCGAATGCGCTCCAGGCCGGCGTTGATCGCGCCGATGTCGGTTTTTTCCAGGGTCTTGAGCTCGGCGGCCAGTTGATTGACCCGCTGGATGCGCGCCTGCAACTGCGGCCAGGCGGCTTCGCCCTCGGCCACGACCTTGCCGTCTTCCTTGACGTTGACCAGGTAGCCGTAGAAGTTGCCCCATTCACGGCGCTCGATCGCCATCAGCTCTGGCGGCGTGGTCTGGTCGGTCAGCCAATCGCCGACGATCCACGTGAAATCATTGCCGTTCAGATCCCGGTTGCCGACCTTGATCAGCTCGCGGGTCATGAACTCGGGGCCTTCGTCGGGCACCGGCAGGCCGGCGCTTTTAAGGCGCTCGCGTGGCACTTCTTCCTTTTGCACCACTTCGCCCACCACCAGGTGCGCGGGCATGCCCGGCACGGTGTAGTTGGCGTGGATCAGGTCCGCCGGCCAGAAATGGCCCAGGCCGCGCACGGCAATCACTGCCAGCAGGCCAATGGTCATGATCACCGCGATGGACACCGCGCCACCGCTGATCCAGACGCCTGGGGCGCCGCTCTTGAACCATCCTTTCAGGGAGTGCTGTTTCACAGACTTCTACCTTTCTTAAAGCGACGAATATTTCTTGCGCAGACGCTGACGAATCAGCTCGGCGAGGGTGTTCATGACAAACGTGAACAGCAGCAACACCAGCGCCGAGAGGAACAGCACGCGGTAATGGCTGCCACCGACTTCCGATTCGGGCATTTCCACCGCCACGTTGGCCGCCAGGGTGCGCAGGCCTTCGAACAGGTTCATTTCCATGACCGGCGTGTTACCGGTGGCCATCAGCACGATCATGGTCTCGCCCACGGCCCGGCCCATGCCGATCATCAGCGCCGAGAAGATGCCCGGGCTGGCGGTGAGGATCACCACGCGGGTCATGGTCTGCCACGGCGTGGCGCCCAGGGCCAGGGAGCCCAGGGTCAGGCCGCGTGGCACGCTGAACACCGCGTCTTCGGCGATGGAGTAGATATTCGGGATCACCGCAAAGCCCATGGCCAGGCCCACCACCAGGGCGTTGCGCTGGTCGTAGGTGATGCCCAGGTCGTGGGAGATCCACATGCGCATGTCACCGCCGAAGAACCACGCTTCCATGTACGGGCTCATGTACAGCGAGAGCCAGCCCACGAACAGGATCACCGGGATCAGCAGGGCGCTTTCCCAACCGTCCGGGATCCTCAGGCGAATGGACTCCGGCAGGCGACTGAAGACGAAGCCGGCCACCAGGATGCCGATCGGCAGCAGCATCAACAGACTGAAGATGCCCGGCAGGTGCCCCTCGACATAAGGCGCAAGGAACAGGCCGGCGAAGAAACCGAGGATCACCGTCGGCATCGCTTCCATCAGCTCGATCACCGGCTTGACCTTGCGGCGCATGCCCGGGGCCATGAAGTAGGCGGTGTAGATCGCCGCGGCCACGGCCAGCGGCGCGGCCAGCAGCATCGCGTAGAAGGCGGCCTTCAAGGTGCCGAAGGTCAGCGGCGACAGGCTCAGCTTGGGTTCGAAGTCGGTGTTGGCGGCGGTCGATTGCCAGACGTATTTAGGCTCGTCGTAGTTCTCGTACCAGACCTTGCCCCACAACGCACTCCACGAGACTTCCGGGTGCGGGTTATCCAGCAGCAACGGTTGCAGCTTGCCGCCCTGCTCGACGATCAGCCGATTGGCCCGTGGCGACATGCCGAACACACCCTGGCCATCGACCACCTGATCCACCAGCAATGTGCGGTGGGCGGTGCTGTGGAACACGCCGAGCTGGCCGGCGGCGTCGAGGGCGACGAAACCTTTGCGCCGTTCTTCGGCGGTGATTTCGACGATCGGTGTGGTGCCCATCTGGAAGCTGCGAATGTGTTTCAGGCGTTGCTCACCGTCGGCATCGCGGGCCATGAACCACTGGGACAAGCCACCCTTGGAGTCGCCGACGATCAGCGAGATGCCGCCCACCAGTTGAGTGGCGGCAGTGACCTGGGCTTCGCCGTCTTCCAGCAGCTTGTAGCGACCGTTGAGGCTCTTGTCCCGCAGGCTGAACACGTCGGCCTGGGCGCGACCGTTGACCACGTACAGCCACTGCTGGCGTGGATCGACGAAGATGTTCTTCACCGGCTCAGTCATCTGCGGCAGATCGATACGCGTCTGCTCATGGGTGACTTCGCCCGTCATCATGTTTTCTTCGCTGGTGAGCGACAGGACCTGCAAGTGGGCACCGCTGGAACCCGCCAGCAGCAGGGTCGACTCGGTGGCGTTGAGGCTGACGTGCTCCAGGGCCTCGCCTTGCTCGTTCAACGCAATCGGCGTTTCGCCATAAGGGTATTCGATGGCGGGCGAGATGGTTTTCTTGCCGTCGGGGTAGCTGACCTTATAGGTGTGACGGAACACCAGGGCCTGGCCGTTGGACAGACCGATGACCACCAGCGGGCTGCCGGGTTGGTCTTCGCCAATGGAGCTTACACGGGTACCGGCCGGGATCGGCAGGTCGATACGACGCAGTTCGGCGCCACTGTCGACGTCGAAAAACAGCGCCTGGCCCTTGTCGGAAACCCGCATGGCGACCTGGTTCTGCTCTTCGATGGCGAGCATCAACGGCTTGCCGGCGTCTTGCATCCAGGCCGGGCTGATGCGGTCTTTGGCGGTCAGGTCCGCACCCTGGAACAGGGGCAGCACGACGTAGGCCAGGAAAAAGAAGATCAGGGTAATGGCGCCCAGTACGGCGAGCCCGCCGATCAGCACGTACCAACGGGTCAGGCGATCCTTGAGCGCACGAATGCGGCGCTTGCGTTGCAGCTCAGGCGTATTGAAGTCAATGCGCTTGGGAGGGGAAGTCGTAGTCATTGTGGAATTGGCCAGATCATTCATGCGCACACCCTAGCGATCCTGTATGACAGAAAGATGACAATGCAGTGACGCAACAAATCCGCCGCCCGTGGAAACCGGCAGCGGACAGCAAATTGGTGTCTGTGGGAGCGGGCTGGCTCGCGAAGGGACCGGCACATTCGACACGCAGGCCACTGGTCCAACGCATTCGCGAGCAAGCCCGCTCCTACAGAAAGTCCGGGCGTTGGCCCGGACTCAGGTGTTACTGCTTGGCGACGTTGCCGCCTTCCGACAGACCCAGGTCAGCCAGTGCCTTGGCGGCGACTTTGGCTGGCAGTGGGATGTAGCCATCCTTGACCACGACTTCCTGACCTTGCTTGGACAGGACCAGCTTCACGAACTCGGCTTCCAGCGGAGCCAGAGGCTTGTTCGGCGCCTTGTTGACGTAGACGTAGAGGAAACGCGACAGCGGGTACTTGCCGTTCAGGGCGTTTTCTTCGGTGTCTTCGATGAACTCGGTGCTGCCTTTCTTGGCCAGGGCCACGGTTTTCACGCTGGCGGTCTTGTAGCCGATGCCCGAGTAACCGATACCGTTCAGCGAAGAGCTGATCGATTGCACGACCGAAGCCGAGCCAGGTTGTTCGTTGACGTTAGGCTTGTAGTCGCCTTTGCACAGGGCTTCTTCCTTGAAGTAGCCGTAGGTGCCGGACACCGAGTTGCGACCGAACAGCTGCACTGGCTTGTTGGCCAGGTCGCCGGTCACGCCCAAGTCGCCCCAGGTTTTCACGTCGGCTTTGGCGCCGCACAGGCGAGTGGACGAGAAGATCGCATCGACCTGTTCCATGGTCAGGTGCTGGATCGGGTTGTCCTTGTGCACGAACACGGCCAGGGCGTCCACGGCCACCGGGATGGCGGTTGGCTTGTAGCCGTACTTCTGCTCGAAGGCCTGCAGCTCGTTGTCCTTCATCTTGCGGCTCATCGGGCCCAGGTTGGAGGTGCCTTCGGTGAGCGCGGGCGGCGCGGTGGAGGAACCGGCAGCTTGGATCTGGATGTTTACGTTCGGGTATTCTTTCTTGTAGTTCTCAGCCCACAAGGTCATCAGGTTGGCCAGGGTATCGGAGCCGACGCTGGACAGGTTGCCCGACACACCAGTGGTCTTGGTGTAGCTCGGGATCGCAGGGTCAACAGCGGCAACCGCGTTGGCAGTCGCAACGCCAGCAGCGACAAAAGTCATTGCCGCCATCAAACGCTTCAGTTTCATGCCTTACTCCTAGCAGATAGGGTGTGTTAAGTCGGCCAAGTATCGGTAAGCCGTGTGAACACTCTATGGCTGAAATATGACAATTGGATGAATGGCCAGCATTGAGTTTTGCAGGATGATTCGCGGCGAGAGCGTCAACACGAAGACCCGCTCATTTCAGGATAAATGAACCCGTGGCGAGGGAGCTTGCTCCCGCTGGGTTGCGCAGCAACCCCTTTTTTGTGAGCGCTACGCACTCAAGCGGGAGCAAGCTCCCTCGCCACAATGAATCACACCTTCCTGAACTGCACCGCCTAGCGCCCCTTCTTCCAAAGGTACGCCCCCACCGCAATTCCGACGCAGCAGATCACCGCCACATAGTAAGCCGGCCCCAGCGGGCTTTCCTTGAGCAGCAGGGTGACGACCATCGGGGTGAGGCCGCCAAAGATCGCATAGGCCAGGTTGTAGGAGAACGACAGGCCGCTGAAGCGCACCACGGCGGGGAAGGCCTTGACCATGACGTAAGGCACCGCGCCGACAATGCCCACCAGCAGGCCGCTCAAGGCATAGAGCGGGAACAGCCAGTCGGGGTGGTTGAACAGGCTGTGATAAAAGCTCCAGGACGTGCCCAGCAGCAACGCACTGCCAAACACGAAGACCCGTCCGGCACCGAAGCGGTCGGCCAGCACGCCAGCACCGATGCAGCCCAGGCTGAGGAACACGATCGCCACGCTGTTGGCCTGCAACGCCGTGGTCGGGCTGAAGTGGTACACGGTCTGCAACACGGTCGGGGTCATCAGGATGATCACGATGATGCCGGCCGACAGCAACCAGGTCAGCAACATCGAGACCGTTATCGCGCCGCGATGATCACGCAGTACCGCCCGCAACGGCACCTCTTCGGCCAAGGCCTTGCGCAGTTGCAGCTCGGCGAACACCGGGGTTTCGTGGAGCCAGCGGCGCAGGTACACCGAAAACAGGCCGAACACGCCGCCCAGCAGGAAGGGAATCCGCCAGGCGTAGTCCGCCACTTCCACCGGGGTATAGATGCTGTTGATGGCCGTGGCCACCAGCGAGCCCAACAAGATCCCCGCCGTCAGGCCGCAGGTCAGCGTACCGCAGGCATAGCCGATGTGGCGCGCCGGCACGTGTTCGGAAACGAATACCCAGGCGCCCGGCACTTCGCCGCCAATGGCTGCTCCCTGGATCACCCGCATCAGCAACAGCAGGATGGGCGCCCACATGCCGATCTGCGCGTAGGTCGGCAGCAGGCCCATGATCAGGGTCGGCACGGCCATCATGAAAATGCTCAGGGTGAACATCTTCTTGCGCCCCAGCAGGTCGCCGAAGTGTGCCATGACGATCCCGCCCAAGGGCCGCGCCAGGTAGCCGGCGGCGAAGATGCCGAACGTCTGCATCAAGCGCAGCCACTCAGGCATTTCGGCAGGGAAGAACAATTTGCCGACCACGGTGGCAAAGAACACGAAAATGATGAAATCGTAGAACTCCAACGCACCGCCCAAGGCAGAAAGCGACAGGGTCTTGTAATCGTTGCGGGTCAGCGGACGGGCGGAGTGTGCAGGCGTCGCTGTGCTCAAAGGCGCAGTGGTCATGGCAAGGCTTCTCTTATAGTCGGTTCTGCCGGGCAGGTTCGGCACGATAGCAAATTGTTAAAAAAAGCACAGGCAGGCGTGAATTTGACAGTCGAAATCGGAACCGGGTGGTCGTCTCGACGTCTATCGCCCGATATACTCGCAACCTTGCAACACTCTGTAAGGGGTTGCTGTGCGAAAACGTCGTTGGTGGCGTAGTACCCAGACCAGCCGGTTTCGCAGAGTTTCCCTTTGGCACGCCTTTACGAAAAACGTGACGAACGCCGCATGTTCGGGCTGAATCGTTTTTTACAAAGACGGCTATTCACCTGAAGCACCAGACAGAGTTACGGGTCAGAGGCACCCCCGGCATGATAGAGCTCGAACAAGAAGATCCAATCCCGCAAGGCGACCTGGCTTTGCAAATCACCGCGCTCCCGCGCGAGACCAACGGCTTCGGCGATATTTTCGGCGGTTGGCTGGTGTCCCAGATGGACTTGGCCGGCACGGCGATGGCCAGCCGGGTAGCCGGCGGACGCGTGGCCACCGTGGCGATCGATCGCATGGCCTTCCTGGTGCCGGTGGCCGTGGGTGCACAGCTGTCGTTTTATACCCAGACCCTGGAAATCGGCCGCAGCTCGATCCAGATGATGGTCGAGGTCTGGAGCGACGACCCACTGTCCAGCGAATGGCGCAAAGTGACCGAAGCGGTGTTTGTCTTCGTTGCCATCGACGGCAGCGGTCGTACTCGCTCGGTTCCGCCGCGCGCCCGTTAAACGCGGCGCCGCTTTTGCGGTCCATTGCTGTCCCTGTTCCCGAGTGAGATCTGCACCATGCCTACGCCCCATGTCGAAGCCGTCAAACTGGACGAACTGAACGCCTGGCGCATCCGCCACGCTCAGGCCGAGTTGTTGGTGGCCCAGCAAGGCGCACATATCCTCAGCTATCAAGTGGACGGCCAACCGCCACTGATCTGGCTCAACGACCAGGCCACCTTCAAGGCCGGCAAGAGCATCCGCGCGGGCGTGCCGGTGTGCTGGCCGTGGTTCGGCAACCTGACGCGCAACCCTGAAAGCGTGCAGGCCATGCGCGTGAGCAACGACCCGGCCACGGCCCACGGCCTGGTGCGGGCGATGGACTGGGAACTGAAGGGGATCGAAGCCCAGGGCGAAGGCCTGAAAGTGGAGTTCGTGCTGCCCTACCCGCAAAATGGTCTCTCGGGCTGGCCCCATCAAGTGGACCTGACGCTGACCATCGTGATGGACGAGCAACTGCACATCCACCTCACCAGCCATAACCGCGGCAGCGAAACCGTCAGCCTCAGCCAGGCCCTGCACAGTTATTTTGCCGTCAGCGACGTGCGCGAAGTGCAGGTCGAAGGGGTGGACGGCCTGAACTACATCGAGACCCTGGACGATTGGAAAACCGTCACCCAGGCCGGCAACCTGCACTTTGCCGGCGAAACCGACCGCATCTACCTCGACACCCCGCCGAAGCTGAGCATCGTTGACCCGCGCTGGGCACGACGGATCGAACTGACCAGCAGCGGCTCGCGCTCGGCGGTGATCTGGAACCCCTGGACCGAACGCGCCAAGGCCTTCAGCGACATGGCCGACGACGGCTGGCAGGGCATGCTGTGCATCGAGACGGCGAACGTGATGGACGACGTGGTGACGTTACTGCCGCAAGCCCGCCATACCTTGGGTGTGAGCCTCTGTAGCAAGCCGCTCTGACACACACTGAAAATCCCCTTGTGGACTAATACCAGACCTACAAATCCGCGTCCTGCACCACCCTAACCTTCTGCGCCTCCAGCGCATACGCCGCACTCGCCAGGTCGTTGTCGACCTTTTCGATTTTCAGCGTGCCGGTCACCCACAATGGTGTGTAGATGTCGTCCAGCTTCAGGCCTTTGGGATAGCGTACCAGCACCAACTGATTAGGCGGCGGTGGCGGGACGTGGATGCAGGCGCCGGGGTAGGGCACCAGGAAAAACAGCGTGCTGCGCCCCTTGGCGTCGGTTTCCAGTGGCACCGGGTAACCGCCGATACGGATGTTCTTGTCGTTCATCGACGCCACGGTCTTGGTCGAATACATCACCGCCGGCAAGCCCTTGCTTTGCTTCAGGCCACCTTTTTCGGTGAAGGTACCGTTGGCTTCCGGGGAGTCGTGGTCGATCTCGGGCATGGCCTCGAGGGCTTTCTGGTCCGACTTGGGCATCAGTTCGAGCCAGTCGGTTTCCGGCAGTTCGCCAGCGTGGGCCAGGCCACTGCCCAGCAATAGAAGGGTCAAGACTAGACGGCGCATGACAGGGCTCGACAATTGAAAGGCGAGCATTCTAGCCCTCCGCGCGCGCCACGCGCAGAGGGCTTTGTCGCATTGAATCAGTTTTTCTTGATCAGGCCGTAGATCACCAGCAACACGACGGCGCCCACCAGGGCACCGATGAAGCCAGCGCCTTGACCGGCCTGGTAGATGCCCAGGGCCTGGCCGCCGTAGGTGGCTGCCAACGAACCGCCGATACCGAGCAGGATGGTCATGATCCAGCCCATGCTGTCATCGCCCGGTTTCAGGAAACGCGCTAGCAAGCCGACGATCAAGCCGATAAAGATGGTTCCAATGATTCCCATGGCATTTCCCCTCTGGTTGAGATGCTTACCTCAAAGCCTAGTCAGGCTTTGGCACCTAGCCATCAGAAAATTCGGCCGACGAATGGTTCCACCTTTATTGCAGATTATTGCTCGGCGATCAGCGCCTCGACCTTGATGATCTGCTGGGCCAGCGTCGCCCGGTCGGCGCAGCGCAGGTTGGCATGGCCGACCTTGCGTCCGGCCTTGAACGCCTTGCCGTAGTGGTGCAGGTGGCAGTCGGCGATGGCCAGGACCTTCTCGGTATCAGGCACCTTGCCGATGAAATTGAGCATCGCGCTTTCACCGACCTTGGCGGTGGACCCCAGCGGCAGCCCGGCCACCGCCCGCAGGTGGTTTTCGAACTGGCTGCACTCGGCGCCTTCGGTGGTCCAGTGCCCGGAGTTATGCACGCGCGGAGCGATTTCGTTGGCCTTGAGGCCACCGTCCACTTCAAAGAACTCGAACGCCATCACGCCGACATAGTCGAGCTGCTTGAGCACCCGGCTGGAGTAGTCTTCGGCCAGGGCTTGCAGCGGATGGTCGGTACTGGCGACGGACAGCTTGAGGATGCCTTCCTTGTGGGTGTTGTGCACCAACGGGTAGAAACGGATTTCACCGTCGCGGGCACGCACGGCGATCAGCGAGACTTCCCCGGTGAACGGCACAAAACCTTCCAGCAGGCATGCCACGCTGCCCAACTCGGCAAACGTACCGGCCACGTCTTCAGGGGTGCGCAAGACTTTCTGGCCCTTGCCGTCATAACCCAAGGTGCGGGTCTTGAGCACGGCTGGCAGGCCGATGGCCGCCACGGCGGCGTCCAGGTCGGCCTGGGACTGGATGTCGGCGAAGGCCGGCGTCGGGATGCCCAGGTCCTTGAACATGTTCTTTTCGAACCAGCGGTCGCGGGCGATGCGCAGCGCTTCGGCACTCGGATAGACCGGGACGAACTGGGACAGGAAAGCCACGGTCTCGGCCGGGACGCTTTCGAACTCGAAGGTCACCAGATCGACTTCATCGGCCAATTGGCGCAGGTGATCCTGGTCGCCGTAGTCGGCCCGCAGATGCTCGCCCAAGGCACTGGCGCAAGCGTCTGGCGCCGGGTCCAGGAAAGCGAAGTTCATGCCCAGCGGCGTACCTGCCAGGGCCAACATGCGACCCAACTGGCCGCCACCGATTACACCGATCTTCATTCGTCAACCACCTCAGGCAATGCGTGGATCTGGATTGTCCAGGACGCTGTCTGTCTGCTCAGCACGGAATTTTTTCAACACAGCATGAAACTGTGGGTGCTTGGCGCCCAGGATGCTCGCCGACAGCAGGGCCGCGTTAATGGCGCCGGCCTTGCCGATGGCCAGGGTCGCGACCGGAATACCGGCCGGCATCTGCACGATCGACAGCAACGAATCGACACCCGACAGCATCGCCGATTGCACGGGCACGCCCAGCACCGGCAAGTGGGTCTTGGCCGCGCACATGCCCGGCAGGTGGGCCGCACCACCGGCACCGGCGATGATCACCTCGATGCCACGGGCTTCGGCCTCTTCGGCGTACTGGAACAGCAGGTCCGGGGTGCGGTGGGCAGAGACCACTTTCACCTCGTAAGGAATGCCGAGCTTTTCCAGCATATCGGCGGTGTGGCTAAGGGTGGACCAATCGGACTTGGAGCCCATGATCACGCCAACCAGTGCACTCATCGTCGTGCCTCTTCTCTCTGGGCGCCCGCAGGCGCGTCAAAAAACAACAAGCCACGCAGGAAACCGGCGTGGCTTGTTGTACGAATAATGGCCGATCTGGACCGGCCGAAGGCCGCGCAGTATACCGCAATGAAGCAGATAAACAGCCCCTGTCGCGACCATCTGTCATTTCTGGCGAAGCGGCGGTTTTATTGACTCGCAGGTCAGCGTCCAAGCACCCCGAATCCCTTTGTGGGAGCGGGCTTGCTCGCGAAGGCGGTGTGTCAGTTCAGAAGGTGGCGACTGACACACCGCCTTCGCGAGCAAACCCGCTCCTACAGGCGTTTGAGCCGTACTTATGAACCGGCCACACCCGGCACCCCGCCACCCTCGAGCTTGCGCCACAGCAACCGCACATTGGCCTTGCGCACCAGGGCGCAGCGGTAGAGGCGGATCTCCAGCGGTACATGCCATTGCGAGCCGCCGCAGATCACCAGTTCGCCCCGGGCCAGTTCGGCGCGCACGCTCAAGTGCGGCACCCAGGCAATGCCCAAGCCTTCCAGGGCCATGCTTTTAAGGCTGTCGGCCATCGCGGTTTCGTAGATCGTGGTGAACCGCAGCGCCCGCTGACGCAGCAACTGGTTCACCGAACGCCCCAGAAACGCCCCGGCGCTATAGGCCAGCAACGGCACGCTGGCCTCGCCTTCAAGGTCGAACAACGGCTTGCCGCCGGCATCGGCGGCACACACCGGCAGCATTTCGGTCTGGCCCAGGTGCAACGAGGGGAAAATTTCCGGGTCCATCTGCATCGCCGAATCCGGATCATAGAAAGCCAGCATCAGATCACAACCGCCTTCACGCAAGGCATGCACGGCATCCCCCACGTTAGTGGCCACCAGGCGCGTGGCGATGTTCATCCCCTCGTTGCGCAGTTGCGCGATCCAGCGCGGGAAGAAGCCCAGCGCCAGGGAGTGGGCGGCCGCCACCTGGATGACTTCACCCTGCCCGCCTTCCAGATGATGCAAATGCCGCAGCACTTCGCCCAGTTGCTCGACCACCGTGCGCGCCGTCACCAGGAACAGTTGCCCGGCGGCCGTCAGCTCGACCGGGGTGCGGGAACGGTTGACCAACGTCAGCCCCAACGCCGCCTCCAGGCTGCGGATGCGCCGACTGAACGCCGGCTGCGTCACAAAACGTCGTTCGGCCGCCTGGGAGAAACTGCGAGTCGCGGCCAGGGCACTGAAGTCCTCCAGCCATTTGCTTTCAAGATTCATGTTCTTCTCCCGCTAAACGCACCAAAACAGGTCACACGTTCGCCGTGGAGCCGGCGTCACGCGGGCATTATGCCGAATATGCATAGGGCAGTGCTTAACAGCATTGGCCCATTTTTTTTCGAAAGCCTAGGATCCACAGCGTTCCGGCTCAGCCCGGGTCCTTATCGAGATGATTTCTATCATGTCCTCCGCTGCATCGTTCCGTACAGAAAAAGACCTGCTTGGCGTACTCGAAGTACCTGCACAAGCGTACTACGGCATCCAGACCCTGCGAGCGGTAAACAACTTCCGCCTCTCCGGTGTCCCGATTTCGCATTACCCCAAGCTGGTGATCGGTCTGGCGATGGTCAAACAGGCCGCCGCTGACGCCAACCGCGAGTTGGGTCAGCTCAGCGAAGCCAAGCACGCTGCCATCAGCGAAGCCTGTGCACGATTGATCCGCGGCGATTTCCACGAAGAATTCGTGGTGGACATGATCCAGGGCGGCGCCGGCACGTCGACCAACATGAATGCCAACGAAGTCATCGCCAACATCGCGCTGGAGGCCATGGGCCACCAGAAGGGCGAGTACCAGTACCTGCACCCCAACAACGACGTGAACATGGCGCAGTCCACCAACGACGCCTACCCGACCGCGATCCGCCTGGGTCTGCTGCTGGGCCACGACGCGTTGCTGGCCAGCCTCGACAGCCTGATCCAGGCGTTCGCGGCCAAGGGTGAAGAATTCAGCCACGTCCTGAAAATGGGCCGCACCCAGCTGCAAGACGCCGTGCCGATGACCCTCGGCCAGGAATTCCGCGCCTTCGCCACCACCTTGAGCGAAGACTTGGCGCGCCTCAAGACTCTGGCGCCTGAAGTGCTCACCGAAGTGAACCTGGGCGGCACCGCCATCGGCACCGGCATCAACGCCGACCCGCGCTACCAGGCCCTGGCCGTGCAGCGCCTGGCAATCATCAGCGGCCAGCCGCTGGTACCGGCCGCCGACCTGATCGAAGCCACCTCCGACATGGGCGCCTTCGTGCTGTTCTCCGGCATGCTCAAGCGCACCGCAGTCAAGCTGTCGAAGATCTGCAACGACCTGCGCCTGCTGTCCAGCGGTCCACGCACCGGCATCAACGAAATCAACCTGCCAGCCCGCCAGCCAGGCAGCTCGATCATGCCCGGCAAGGTCAACCCGGTAATCCCGGAAGCGGTCAACCAGGTCGCGTTCCAGATCATCGGCAACGACCTGGCCCTGACCATGGCAGCCGAGGGCGGCCAACTGCAACTGAACGTGATGGAACCGTTGATCGCCTTCAAGATCTTCGACTCGATCCGCCTGCTGCAACGGGCCATGGACATGCTGCGCGAGCACTGCATCGTCGGTATCACCGCCAACGAAGCGCGCTGCCGCGAACTGGTCGAGCACTCGATCGGCCTGGTCACCGCCCTGAACCCGTACATCGGCTATGAAAACGCCACCCGCATCGCCCGCATCGCCCTGGAAAGTGGCCGCGGCGTGCTGGAACTGGTGCGCGAAGAAGGCTTGCTCGACGACGCCATGCTCGACGACATCCTGCGCCCGGAAAACATGATTGCCCCGCGTCTGGTTCCGCTCAAAGCGTGATCGATGCGACCACCGCTCACCAGGTCGAGGGACTAGACACCTCTCACCTTTTGAGGGCTTGGGGAATTTCCCCAAGCCCTTTTTTTGATTGATAGCGAAGAGGATGACCGAACCTGTAGGAACGAGACCACTCGTGATAAACGACGACAAGCTGCCGTTGTAACCCCCGTCGCCAGCCATCTCGAGCCGACTCGCACCCACAAGAACCTGACCGAAAGGCCAGGTAACTAAAGGGTCCGTTTCGTCGGACGCACCACAACTGTGCAGACGAGCACCGCACTGAGAGGTATAGTGCCGCCCCTCTTCGCATGTTGGGTCGTAAACAGACGAACCCTGGTACATGCGAACCCGAACTAATAACAACCCGCGAAATGGACCGGGACGAAACATCGCCTGACCTGCCCAGCCGCCTGTCGGCCGTCGTAACACGGTGTTTCCAATGGCCAGTATTTGCTTAAACAAAAAACAGCGAGGAATAATCCATGCTCGAAGTCATCAACGACTTCCTTTCAGGGAAAGTGCTGATCCTGCTTATTGTGGGACTCGGTAGCTACTTCACGATCCGCTCGCGCTTCGTCCAGTTCCGCCATTTCGGCCACATGTTCAGTGTCTTCAAAGAGTCCCTTCACGGCCAAGCAGGCCAGCTGAGCTCGTTCCAGGCCCTGATGCTGAGCCTCGCCGGTCGCGTAGGCGCCGGTAACATCGCCGGTGTCGGCATCGCCGTGACTCTCGGCGGCCCGGGCGCCGTGTTCTGGATGTGGGTCACCGCACTGGTGGGCATGTCCAGCAGCTTCTTCGAATGCACCCTGGCCCAGGTCTACAAGCGCGCCGAGGGCGACGGCCTGTACCGCGGGGGCCCGGCCTACTACATCCAGCATGGCCTGAAGCTCAAAGGCATGGCGGTGGTGTTCTCCATCCTGCTGCTGGTCACCTACGGCTTCGCCTTCATCGGCCTGCAGTCCTACACCGTGACCCACTCGCTGCAGAACGCCTTTGCCTTCGATCCACGCCACACCGGTATCGTCCTGGCGGTGCTGCTGGCCATCACTTTCATCGGCGGCATCAAACGCATCGCCGCGGTGTCCGACCTGCTGGTACCGATCAAGACCCTGGCCTATATCGGCGTGACCCTGTACGTGATCGGCACCCAGATCGAACACGTGCCAGCCATGCTGGAAACCATCTTCAAGAGCGCCTTCGGCCTCGACCCAGCCTTCGGCGGCCTGCTCGGCAGCGCCATCGTGATGGGCGTGAAGCGTGGCGTGTTCGCCAACGAAGCAGGCCTGGGCAGTGCGCCGAACGTCGCCGCCGTGGCCGCCGTGAAGCACCCGGGCGCCCAAGGCGTGGTCCAAGCCTTCAGCGTGTTCCTCGACACCTTCGTGATCTGCACCTGCACCGCGCTGCTGATCCTGCTGTCGGGCTTCTACACCCCGGGCTTCGAAGGTGACGGCATCGTCCTGACCCAGAACTCGCTGGCCGCCGTGGTTGGTGACTGGGGCCGCGTGTTCGTCAGCGTCGCGCTGTCGCTGTTCGTCTTCACCTGCATCCTCTATAACTACTACCTGGGCGAGAACAGCCTGCAGTTCCTCAGCCGCAACCGCGCCGTGCTGATGGCTTTCCGCGGTCTGGTTCTGGTGCTGGTGGTATGGGGTTCGATGCAGGACCTTTCGACCGTGTTCGCCTTCGCCGACATCACCATGACCTGCCTGGCCTTCGTCAACTTGATGGCCCTGGCCATGTTGTTCAAGGTCGGCCTGCGCGTGATGCGCGACTACGACGAGCAGCGCCGCGCCGGCGTCAAGCAGCCAGTGTTCGACTCCAGCAAATTCACCGATCTGGACCTGGACCTGAAGGCCTGGCCGACCAGCCCAAGCCAATCGGCTCCACGCGAGCAAGGCGCAGCCCAGGGCGCGCCTGCCACGCAACGCTGATCGCCCTGGCGGGTGGCTCCCCGCCACCCGCCGCGACAGACCGCAACGAGTGGCGTCCTGCCACTCGACGTGACACACCTTGCGCACGCAGGCATGCTGCGACGCAAGGTGCATTCGTCCAGGAGACCCATCAATGAATTCCGCCTCTTACCCTGCCGCGCAGCACGTCATGGTGCTCTACACCGGCGGCACCATCGGCATGCAGGCCAGCGCCCACGGCCTGGCCCCAGCTTCCGGTTTCGAAGCGCGGATGCGTGACTACCTGCACAGCCAGCCGGAACTCGTCGTCCCGCAATGGCGCTTCAGGGAAATGTCGCCGCTGATCGACAGCGCCAACATGACCCCGGCCTACTGGCAGCAACTGCGCGAAGCGGTGGTCGACGCAGTGGACGTGCAAGGCTGTGACAGCGTGCTGATCCTGCATGGCACCGACACCCTGGCCTACAGCGCCGCGGCGATGAGCTTCCAGCTGCTGGGCCTGCATGCACGAGTCTGCTTCACCGGCTCGATGCTCCCTGCCGGCGTGACCGACAGCGATGCCTGGGAAAACCTCAGCGGCGCGCTGGTCGCCCTCGGCCAGGGCCTGGCGCCGGGCGTGCACCTGTACTTCCACGGCGAGCTGCTGGCGCCGACCCGTTGCGCGAAAGTGCGCAGCTTCGGTCGTCATCCGTTCAAGCGCCTGGAGCGCCAGGGCGGCGGCAGCAAAGCCTCGGCCTTGCCGCCCCAGCTGAACTACGACCAGCCCAAGCAACTGGCGAACATCGCGGCGCTGCCGCTGTTTCCCGGCATCAGCGCCGAAATCCTCGATGGCCTGCTCGGCAGCGGCATCCAGGGCCTGGTGCTGGAATGCTACGGCAGCGGCACCGGCCCGAGCGACAACCCGGCCTTCCTCGCCAGCCTTGAGCGCGCTCGGGACCGTGGCGTGGTGGTCGTGGCGGTCACCCAATGCCATGAAGGCGGCGTGGAGCTGGACGTGTACGAAGCGGGCAGCCGCTTGCGTGGCGTTGGCGTGCTGTCCGGCGGCGGCATGACCCGTGAGGCCGCATTCGGCAAGCTGCAGGCGTTGATCGGCGCAGGGTTGCCAGAGGAAGAGGTTCGGCGGCTGGTAGAGCTGGACTTGTGCGGCGAGCTGAGCTGATACACCCCCGCTGACAGGGCGGGTGCTGTGGGATTGGGTACTGTGGGAGCAAAGCTTGCTCGCGATGCAGACACCCAGGGACTCCAGGTGAAACGCGTTATCGTTCATCGCAGACAAGCCTTGCTCCCACAGCCTCAGTTGCCTTGGCATCTCCTTGCGGCATACAACTTGCTCCATTTCCAGCCTCCCCTGGCTGGAAACACCCATGCTGCACTCCCACCTCACCACCCTCAACGCCGTCTCACTGGTACTGAGCACCTTCAAGAATGAAGGGCTGCCCAGCGATGCGTTACTGGCCGGCAGCGGCATCAGCACGGCGGACCTGAGCCGGGCCGATACGCGCATCACCACCAACCAAGAGATGCAAGTCTGCGCCAACGCCGTCGCCCTCAAGCGCGACATCGGCCTGGAGCTTGGCTTGCGTATGCACGTGTCGTCCTATGGCATGCTCGGTTATGCGCTGCTCACCAGTGCCACCTTAGGTGACGCTTTGCGCCTGGCGCTGCGTTATCCGGCGTTATTGGGAACACTCTTCGAACTGAACCTGGACGACGACGGCAACGCCATCTGGTTCAGCGCCAGCGATTATCGGGAGAACCCGGCCCTGGCGGTGTTCAACGCCGAATTCTGCATGGTTTCACTGAAGATCATCTGCAACGACCTGCTGGGCCATGCACTGCCCCTGCGCGCAGCGCGCTTCGAACACCCGGCGCCCGATTACCAGGAACGCTACACAGCGCTGTTCGATTGCCCGGTGCGCTTTAACAGCACCGATAACGCGTTCGCCTTCGACCGACACTGGCTCGAACAACCCTTGCCCCTGGCCGACCCCATCACCCATCACGCCATGGCCGAACGCTGCCGCCGGCAGAACACCGAATTCACCGGGCGCCAGGCCTGGCTGGGACGCATCCGCCAACTGCTCGACGCCCAACTGGACGCCGCCCCCGGGCTGGAAGGCCTGGCCGAACACATGAACTGCTCGGCGCGCACCCTGCGTCGCCACCTCAAGGACTTGGGCGTCAGCTACCAGGAACTGCTGGACGAACTGCGCTTCGAACGGGCCAAGCAGATGCTCTGCGAGGACCAACTGCCGATCTACCGAATCGCCGAACGGCTGGGCTTCAGCGAAACCGCCAGCTTCCGCCATGCCTTCGTACGCTGGAGCGGCGTGGCGCCGAGTCAGTTCAGGCCTTGAACCCTTCCCCTGTGGGAGCAAGGCTTGCCCGCGATGGCGTCAGCCCAGACACATCCTGCTCCAACATTCCAAGTCGGATCTACTTCTGCTGTCCTAGCCTTGAACCAAAGGACAGATTAAGGATGATCACTTGTGACAACACGGCCTCATTCCCAACGGTTGCGATCCGGACGTTATTCGCAATCTGGACAAATCTATTTACTGACAGTGAATACACTCGGTCGTCAGCCGCTTTTTGGCCGCTTCGAGACAGGACGCTTGGTGGTTGACGCCTTCCGAAGGGCTCAGGAAGAACAATTTGCCCGTTCGTTGGCCTGGGTAGTGATGCCGGACCATTTTCACTGGCTGATCGAACTGCAGGGTATAGAACTCCCCAAACTGATCGCGCGAACGAAGTCTCGGACCACGGTTGCCTTCAATCGATTGATGCAACGGGAAGGATCGCTTTGGCAGGAGGGATTTCATGACCGAGCCATTCGCAAGGAGGACGATTTGCAAGCAGTCGCGCGATACATCGTGGCAAATCCGTTGCGAGCGGGTCTGGTTAGAAAAGTGGGCGATTATCCATTATGGGATGCGGTATGGGTCTGACTCGATTAAAGCTGTGTGCATAAGGGCCTCATCGCGGGCAAGCCTTGCTCCCACAGGTATTTCAGGCGCTGCTTGTTCTGTGGGAGCAAGGCTTGCCCGCGATGGCGATAGAACTAATGCCGCAAAAACGCCCGGTGCAACTCATCCACCGTCTGGAAATGATAAGCCGGACTCTCTGCACTCAGCTCTTCAGGGCTGCCAAATCCATACCCCACCGCAGCAGCGTCCAGGCCGTTGCTGCGGGCGCCGATCAGGTCGTGTTTGCGGTCGCCGATCATCAGGGTGCTGGCCGGGTCGAGGGCTTCTTGCGCCACGAGGTGGGCGATCAGCTCGACTTTATCGGTGCGGGTGCCGTCCAGTTCGCTGCCGTAGATCACCTTGAAGTGACGGGCGAAGTCGAAATGGCGGGCGATCTCCCGGGCGAACACCCAGGGCTTGGAGGTGGCGATGTACAGCTGGCGCCCTTGGCCGCCCAGGGTCTCCAGCAGCGGCATGACGCCGTCGAAGACGCGGTTTTCGTACAGGCCGGTGACCTTGAACCGCTCGCGATAGAAATTCACCGCCTCCCAGGCCTTCGCTTCGTCGAAGTCATAGAACTGCATGAAGGCCTGCAACAGCGGCGGGCCGATGAAGTGTTCGAGGCGGGTCAGGTCGGGCTCGTCGATGCCCAGTTTGCTCAAGGCGAACTGGATCGAGCGGGTGATGCCCTCGCGGGGGTCGGTGAGGGTGCCGTCGAGGTCGAAGAGAACTGTTTGGTAGTGCATGGCTGGTCCTGGGGAGTATCACTAAGTTGTGAGTGCTTCGCACTCAAGCGGGAGCAAGCTCCCTCGCCACGGTAGTAACAGGGTGATTCAGGCCTGGTCGTAGCCTTCCGCCAGGTGCAGGTCCTTGAGCTTCACGTAGTTTGCCGCGCTGTAGGTGAAAAAGGCGCGTTCCTTGTCCGTCAGCGGCCGGGCCTGTTTGACCGGGCTGCCCACGTACAGAAAGCCGCTCTCCAGGCGCTTGCCCGGAGGGACGAGGCTGCCGGCGCCGATGATGACGTCGTCCTCGACCACCGCGCCGTCCATGACGATGCTGCCCATGCCGATCAGCACCCGGCTGCCCACGGCGCAACCATGGAGCATGACCTTGTGGGCGACGGTCACGTCGTCGCCGATCAGCAACGGGAAGCCCTCCGGATTGAAAGGGCCGGCGTGGGTAATGTGCAGCACGCAACCGTCCTGGATGCTGGTACGGGCGCCGATACGGATGCGGTGCATGTCGCCGCGAATGACCGTCAGCGGCCAGACAGAGCTGTCTTCGCCGATTTCGACGTCGCCGATCACCACCGCGGTGCTGTCGACAAATGCCCCACGGGCAAGCCGCGGGCTGTGGTTCTGGTACGTGCGAAGGGTCACGATAGGCTCTCTCTTATCCGGTGATAGCTGCGGTGAACGTCGATTGTAATTAAGATGGGCCGGTGTTTCTTCCAGCCAAGGTGCCAACCGTGAGCGTGAACAACCCTCTTTTGCAACCCTATGACCTGCCGCCATTCTCGGCGATCCGTGCCGAGCATGTGCAACCGGCCATCGAGCAGATCCTGGCTGACAACCGTGCCGCCATCGCCCAGATCCTCAAGAACCAAGGCCAGCAGCCAACCTGGGCCGGCCTGGTCCTGGCGATGGACGAACTCAACGACCACCTGGGCGCCGCCTGGAGCCCGGTGAGCCATCTCAATGCCGTGCGCAACAGCCCGGAACTGCGCGAGGCCTACGAGGCCTGCCTGCCGGCGCTCAGCGCCTATTCCACCGAACTGGGCCAGAACCGCGAGCTGTTCCAGGCCTACGAGGCGCTGGCCAACAGCCCCGAAGCCGCCGGTTTCGACGTGGCGCAAAAAACCATCCTGGAACACGCGCTGCGGGACTTCCGCCTGTCGGGCATCGACCTGCCGCCCGAGCAACAGCAGCGCTACGCCGAGGTGCAGAGCAAACTGTCCGAGCTAGGCAGCCGTTTCTCCAACCAACTGCTGGACGCGACCCAGGCCTGGACCAAGCACATCACCGACGAGGCCGCTCTTGCCGGCCTGACCGACTCGGCCAAGGCGCAAATGGCCGCCGCAGCCCAGGCCAAGGAACTGGACGGCTGGCTGATCAACCTGGAATTCCCCAGCTACTACGCCGTAATGACCTACGCTGAAGACCGCGCCCTGCGCGAAGAAGTCTACGCGGCCTACTGCACCCGCGCCTCGGACCAGGGCCCGAACGCCGGCCAGAACGACAACGGCCCGGTGATGGAGCAGATCCTCGACCTGCGCCAGGAACTGGCCGGCCTGCTGGGGTTCGCCAACTTCGCCGAGCTGAGCCTGGCGACCAAGATGGCCGAATCCAGCGACCAGGTGCTCAGCTTCCTGCGCGACCTGGCCAAGCGCAGCAAGCCGTTCGCCGCCCAGGACCTGGAGCAGTTGAAAGCGTTTGCCGCCGAACAGGGCTGCCCTGACCTGCAAAGCTGGGACAGCGGTTTCTATGGCGAAAAACTGCGCCAGCAGCGTTACAGCGTCGCCCAGGAAGCCCTGCGCGCGTACTTCCCGATCGACAAGGTGCTGGGCGGCCTATTCGCCATCGTGCAACGCCTCTACGGCATCGAGATCGCCGAACTGAAAGGCTTCGACAGCTGGCACCCGGACGTGCGCCTGTTCGAGATCAAGGAGAACGGCCAACACGTCGGCCGCTTCTTCTTCGACCTTTACGCGCGCGCCAACAAGCGTGGCGGCGCCTGGATGGACGGCGCCCGTGACCGGCGTCGTACCCAAGGCGGCGTGCTGCAAAGCCCGGTCGCCAACCTGGTGTGCAACTTCACCCCGGCCGACAGCGGCAAGCCAGCGCTGCTGACCCACGATGAAGTCACCACCCTGTTCCACGAATTCGGCCATGGCCTGCACCACCTGCTGACCCGCGTCGAACATGCCGGTGTGTCCGGCATCAATGGCGTGGCCTGGGATGCCGTGGAACTGCCGAGCCAGTTCATGGAGAACTGGTGCTGGGAGCCCGAAGGCCTCGCGCTGATTTCCGGTCACTACGAAACCGGCGAGCCGCTGCCCCAGGACCTGCTGGAGAAAATGCTCGCGGCGAAGAACTTCCAATCCGGCCTGATGATGGTCCGCCAGTTGGAGTTCTCACTGTTCGACTTCGAGCTGCACGCCTCCCACGGCGACGGCCGCAGTGTGCTGCAAGTGCTCGAAAGCGTGCGCGACGAGGTGTCGGTCATGCGTCCGCCAGCCTACAACCGCTTCCCCAACAGCTTCGCGCACATTTTCGCCGGCGGCTACGCGGCCGGTTACTACAGCTACAAATGGGCGGAAGTGCTGTCGGCCGATGCGTTCTCCAAGTTCGAAGAGGACGGCGTGCTCAACGCCGACACCGGTCGCGCCTTCCGCGAAGCCATCCTGGCCCGTGGCGGCTCGCAGGAGCCGATGGTGCTGTTCGTCGACTTCCGTGGCCGCGAGCCTTCGATTGACGCACTCTTGCGCCACAGCGGCCTTTCCGAGGGCGCAGCAGCATGAGTGAGGGGCCTGTGATTACCAAGAAACGCTTTATCGCTGGGGCAGTCTGCCCGGCGTGCAGTGAGCCCGACAAGTTGATGATGTGGAACGAAGACGGCGTGCCGCACCGCGAATGCGTGGCCTGCGGTTACTCCGACACGCTCAACGAGCAAGGCCTGTCGGTGCCCAAGGAATTGGGCACCCGGGTCAACACCTCGGCACTCAAGGTGCCCGACGCCAAGGTTCAGGCGGTGCAGTTTTTCCCCAACCCCAAGTTGAAGAAAAAAACCGACTGAATGATCCGGTATCACCTTCCGGGCCCCACGGCCCGGAAGCGATACATATATATCGCCCCGCCGCCCAGCTTCCTGCCCAGACTGTCGATCCCGTTCAGTCCAAGGAAGGCTGCTGATGCCCAACGATGACAATCCTCTGTTGCAGGCCCACGACCTGCCCCCTTTCGCCCGGATCCAAGCCCAGCATTTCTCACCGGCCCTCGACCAGATCATTGCCGAGAGTCGCGCGCAGGTGGCCGAGATCATCAAGACCCAGACACCGTTTCCCACGTGGGACGACCTCGTATTGGCGATGGATGAGATCCACGCCCGCCTGAAAGGCTTCGGCTATGTGCTGGAACGGCTGACCTTGACCCGCACCGGCGCCGACTGGACACAGGCGTCCCTCGATTGCAGCGAGCGCCTGCACGACTACCAACGGTCGCTGAAACAACATCACGAACTGTTCCAATGCTTCCAGCAATTGGCGAACAGCCAGATCGCCCGGCATTTCACACCGGCAAGAAAACGCACGCTGGAAAAAATCCTCCGGCAGTTTCGCCAGAACGGATTGGCCCACAGCGCCCAGGCCGACCTGCAAAGCGTGACCCTGCGCATCCAGGGCGCCGGGACCTTGTTCCAGGAACACTTGCACGAAGCCAATAAAGCCTGGCACCAAGGGTTCGACGACGAGGCACCCTTGAGCGGCCTGCCGGCGCCTTTCAAGCAACGCCTGGCTGAGCAGGCGCGCGAGGTCGGGCGCAAGGGCTGGCGGTTGACCCTCAACGAGGAGTCGTTTCGCATCGTCAGCCGTTACGCCGACAATCGCCTGCTGCGCAAACGCCTGTACATCGCCTTTAGCACCCGCGCATCCGACCAAGGGCCACAGGCCGGCGTGTTCGACAACGGTGAAGTCCTCGCGCAGTTGCTCAGGGACCGTCATCGGCACGCCACCTTGCTGGGTTATTCGGATTACGCGCACATGGCACTCGGGCCCGAACAAGCCGAGTCGCCCGAACAGGTGCTGTCGTTCCTGCGCGAGCAACTCGACCAGCAACGCAGCGTCTTCGTCCGGGACACCGCACAGCTGAAGGCATTTGCCAAGACGCAAGGCTTCAGCGACCTCCAGCCTTGGGACTATCAGTACCTGGCGGAAAAGCTTCGTCGGCAAACGACCGGTGTTTCCGAGCAAGTGGCCAGCGCCTGGTTCGAGCTGGAGTCGACTTTTGCGCAGCTGTTACTGATCGCCAGGGACCTGTTCGGCGTGAGCATCGTGGAACGTCCGAATGCGGCGACCTGGCACCCGGACGTGCGCCTGTTTGAAGTCCGCGAAGGGGACGAACCCCTCGGCTACCTGTATTTCGACCCGCTGGAGAACCCCGGCCAGGACGGTTTCCCCAACACCACCACCCTGCGCAACCGTCGCATCACCGCCGAAGGCCGGCCCCGCTATCCGGTCGCCGTGTTGCATGGCTGGTTGCCACGCAGCTCAGGGGCCGACCCGGTGTTGCTGGATCATCGGCAACTGCGGATCCTCTTCCATGAATTCGGCCATTGCCTGCACCACCTGCTGACTCGCGCCGAATACCGCGACATCTCGGGGATCTCCGAGTTGTCCCGGGACACAGCCGAATTCGCCGGGGTTCTGTTCGAGCAATGGTGTTCTTCCAAGCCATGCCTGATTCGGGTATCGAAACATCACCGCACCGGGGAGCCCTTGCCGGACGACATCGCCGAACAGTTGCTGGTTTACCTCGATACCCAGACCAGTTGGGACACCGCCGCGTTCCTGCGTGATGCGCTGTTCGACATGGAGTTGCACCGCAGCCAGGGCGATGGCCGCTGCGCCCAACAGATCTTCGATCAGGTCAGCGCAGAGGTCGGGCACCTGCCGGTGTGGCCCGGCGAACGCTGGCCCAATGGCCTGGACTACCTGGTGACCGGCTATGGCGCCGGGATCTACGCCTACGCCTGGTCCAGGGAACTGGCGAAAAGCGTGTTCCAGCGATTCAAGCGCGACGGGCTGTTCAATCGGGAAACCGGCCAGGCGCTGCGCGAGACGCTGTTCGGGCCAGGCGATTCGCGGCCGCTGGCCGACTCCATCCAGGCGTTCCTGGACAAACGCTGATCACGGCTTGGGCAGGGCCGCCTGTGGATCGAGGTGCGAAGGGGCCGTGGTCGAGTTGACCCAGCTTTCCAGGGAACACAGCGCAAACACGCTGGTGCTGCAATCGCCGTTCGCCAATGCGGTGCGCAGCTTGTCGACATCGGCCTGCATCATGTAGCGAACGCCGTCCTTGAAGTGATGGCTTTCACCGAAACCGCCTTCGGTCATTTCGTTCAGTGCGTCTTCCTTGCTCCAACCCTGGACCACCACCCGGTACATGGCGGCCACCAGCCCGGTGCGGTCCGAGCCGTGCTTGCAGTGCATCAGCACCGGCCCCTTGGCTTCAGCCGCCTGGACGGCGCGCAGGGCCCGAAGGATGTCGCTGTCGTCGACGTGATTGGTGCGGTAGGGCAATTGCACTTGTTCGATACCGGGGCTGGACAGCCAGCGCTTGTCCGACTCCGGCAGGAAGGTGATGACCGTGCCGATCTTGAGTTTCGCCAAGAGCGGCAACGCTCCGCTGTCCGGCAGGGAGCTGCGGTAGAGCGTGGGCGACATCTGGTAGAAGTTGTAGCTTTTGTCCACCGGTTGGGCCCAATCGGCGGGCCTTGCCTCAACCTCATCAGCGGCCTGGACCGGGGATTGGACAACCCCGAGGTACAACACCAGGCACATCAAGGAGCGGGAGCAGAGCTTAAGCATGCGGGGGCGACCGAAACGAAAGGTTCAAGGCGCCCATTATCTGCCAGGCCTCGTTAAAAACCTGTAGGGAGGACGTCAAAGTGTCGTGAATTGTGCATCAGGCCCTTGCCCGGCCGGGCGGACTGCCCAACGGCACTGGCCGGATTCGAATCCAGCGAATACTGTATGCACATACAGTTTTCGGAGTTTCGCCATGTCCGCTTCTCTTCCTCCCCGTGGCCGGGGCACCGTCACCAACCCGCACAACCGCTTCGCGCCCCATCGCTCGGTGGCCGAAGATGACGGCTGGTACCAGGAAGTGCCGGTCACCCAAGGCACCGAAGTGCGCATCGAGAAAGCCAAGACCATCATCACCCGCAACACCTCGCCGGACATCCCCTTCGACCGCTCGATCAACCCGTACCGGGGCTGCGAACACGGCTGCATCTACTGCTTCGCACGACCCAGCCATGCCTATTGGGACCTGTCGCCGGGGCTGGATTTCGAAACGAAGCTGATCGCCAAGACCAACGCCGCCGATGTGCTGGAAGAACAACTGTCACGGCGTGGCTACCGTTGCGCGCCGATCGCGCTGGGTTCCAACACCGACCCCTATCAGCCGATCGAACGCGAACAGCGGATCACCCGGCGGATTCTCGAAGTGCTGCTGCGCTATCGGCATCCGCTGACCATCGTGACCAAGGGTTCGCTGATCCTGCGCGACCTGGACCTGCTGGCCGAGCTGGCGCAGCAACGGCTGGTCCACGTGATGATCAGCCTCACCACCCTGGACGATGAACTCAAGCGCATCCTCGAACCCCGCGCGGCGGCGCCCAAGGCCCGGTTGCGGGCGATCAAGGTGATGCGTGAAGCGGGCATTCCCGTGGGCGTGCTGTGTGCGCCGATGATCCCGATGATCAACGACAGCGAGATCGAGAGCCTGCTCACCGAGGCCCACGCTGCCGGAGCGCAGAATGCCGCCTACGTCATGCTGCGCCTGCCGTTGGAGGTGGCGCCGCTGTTCGAGGAATGGCTACAGGCACATTACCCACAGCGCGCCGCCCATGTGCTGAGCCTGGTGCGCCAGAGCCGTGGCGGCGAGCTGTACGACAGCCAGTTCGGTACGCGAATGCGCGGCGAAGGGCCTTTCGCCGACCTGCTGGCCCAGCGTTTCACCCGCGCACTCAAGCGCCTGGGGCTTGATCGACGCGAAGGCTACCGTCTCGATTGCGACGCCTTTTGTCCGCCGGGCCGACAGATGTCGTTGATTTGATTAAAGTTGACCTTGGGGTAGCGGCTGGAGATGATCCGCGCCAGTGTTTCGCCACCCCTGCAATCGTTGACCTAGAGCCTCCGATTTCAGTTTGAGTTAAGTTTCGGCCGCTACCTTGTTCAGCGAGTGACTGACGGGTCGTCGATGTCGACCTGGACGTTTTTTAACCAGCCACTGGCGTCTCAAAGAGGATGAATCATGAGTGACAAGGATAAACAGCCGTTGGCTGCGTCGGCTTCAGCCCAACCAGAGGCGGAGACCGCCGATGCAGCGCTGCAGCATATCGTTGACGGCTTTTTGCATTTCCATCATGAGATCTTTCCCCAGCAGGAAGAGCTCTTCAAGAAACTCGCCACCTCCCAGAAACCCCGGGCGATGTTCATCACCTGCGCCGACTCGCGCATCGTGCCCGAGTTGATCACCCACAGTTCCCCCGGCGACCTGTTCGTGACCCGTAACGTCGGCAACGTCGTTCCCCCCTACGGGCAAATGAACGGCGGCGTCTCCACTGCCATCGAGTACGCCGTGCTGGCCCTCGGCGTGCAACACATCATTGTCTGCGGCCATTCCGATTGCGGCGCCATGCGCGCGGTGCTCAACCCCGACACCCTGGAAAAGATGCCGACGGTCAAGGCCTGGCTGCGCCACGCCGAAGTCGCCAAGACCATGGTCCATGACAACTGCCCTTGCGGCGACGAAAAACAGACCATGCCCATCCTCACCGAAGAAAACGTGATCGCACAGTTGCAGCATTTGCGCACGCACCCCTCGGTGGCCTCTCGCATGGCCAGCGGCCAGTTGTTCATCCACGGCTGGGTGTACAACATCGAAACCAGCGAGATCAAAGCCTTTGACGCGGAGCAGAACTGCTTCCGACCGCTCGATGGCTGCCATCCGATACCGGTGGCGACGCCCAAAGCGCGCTTCTAACCGCTCCTAAACATCCTTGTGTGGTTCAGCCTTACCGCTATTTGCGCGGTAGGGCCTCGCCATGCCTGAAAAAAACTTCGGGAGAGTCGCCATGCGTGCTGCTCAATTGAAAGCTGTTCTGCCACGGGAGCTGCTGGCTTCGGTGGTTGTGTTCCTGGTGGCGCTGCCCCTGTGCATGGGCATTGCCATCGCCTCCGGCCTGCCGCCCGCCAAAGGCCTGGTTACCGGGATCATCGGTGGCCTGGTGGTAGGTTTCCTGGCCGGTTCGAAACTGCAAGTCAGCGGTCCCGCCGCCGGGTTGGCGGTGTTGGTCTTCGAACTGGTGCGCCAGCATGGCGTGACCATGCTCGGGCCGATCCTGCTGCTGGCCGGTTTCCTGCAACTGCTTGCCGGGCGCTTTCGCCTGGGTTGCTGGTTCCGCGTGACCGCGCCTGCCGTGGTGTACGGCATGCTCGCCGGTATCGGTGTGCTGATCGTGCTGTCGCAGGTCCATGTGATGCTCGACGCGGCACCCAAGCCCTCGGGGCTGGATAACCTGGCGGCGTTCCCGGCGGCGGTGGCCCAGGCCTTGCCGTCCTTCGGCTGGCAAGCCGGCCTGCTCGGCCTGTCGACGATTGCCGTGATGTGGCTGTGGGAAAAGCTTCGCCCCCACAGCCTGCGCTTCATTCCCGGCGCCCTGCTGGGCGTGGGCCTGGCCACCATCGCCAGCCTGCTGCTGGCCTTGCAGGTCAAGCGTGTGGAGGTGCCTGACAACCTGGCCGAAGCCATCGACTGGCTGCGTCCGGCGGACCTGCTGAACCTGGCCGACCCTACGCTGCTGATCGCCGCGTTCGCGGTCGCCTTCATCGCCAGCGCCGAGACCCTGCTGTCGGCCGCCGCCGTAGATCGCATGCACAGCGGCGAGCGGGCGGACTTCGACCGGGAACTGTCGGCCCAAGGCATCGGCAACATGCTCTGCGGCCTGCTCGGCGCCTTGCCGATGACGGGCGTGATCGTGCGCAGCTCGGCCAACGTCCAGGCCGGGGCGACCACACGGATGTCGACGATTTTCCATGGCCTGTGGTTGCTGCTCTTCGTGCTGTTGCTGTCCAGCGTGCTGCAAAGCATTCCGGTGGCGAGCCTGGCGGGCGTGCTGGTGTACACCGGTTTCAAACTGGTGGACATCAAGGCCTTTCGTGGCCTGGGCCGTTATGGCCGGATGCCAATGTTCACCTACGCGGCGACGGCCCTGGCGATCATCTTCACCGACCTGCTCACGGGCGTTCTGGTCGGTTTCGGCCTGACGTTGGTCAAGCTCGCCTGGAAAGCCTCGCGCCTGAAAATCAGCCTGATCGATCTGCCCGAGGAAGGTGAGATGGAACTGCGCCTGGTGGGTGCGGCGACGTTCCTGAAAGTCCCGGCGCTGACCCAGGTACTGGGCAGCATCCCCGCTGGCGCGACCGTGCACGTGCCGCTCAACAACCTGAGCTACATCGACCATTCGTGCCTGGAGTTGCTGGAGGAATGGGGCCGGGCCAACGCCAGCAAAGGCGCGAAGCTGCTGATCGAATCCCGCGGGCTCAAGCGTCGGCTGGAAGGGCGGTTGCGGACGACGGTGGGGATGGGGGCAATGGCGTCCTGACACCCTGAATCCAATGTGGGAGCGAGCCTGCTCGCGATAGCGGTGTATCAGCCAACAAATAGGTTGCCTGGTACATCGCCTTCGCGAGCAGGCTCGCTCCCACAGGGTTTTGTGGACATCCGATATTTCAGTGGCTCAAGCCGCAGGCGGCTCCAGCTCCAGGCCCACGCCCAGGCGGCGAGACATGCACGGCCAGCGCTTCCAGGCGGCGCCGGTGTCCGGACTGCTCAGTTTCTCGCGATACGTTTCCACCGATTCCAGGGCGAACGTTTCTTCGTTGAGCATTTCATCGAAGGCGTGGTGCACCACTTCATCGAGCTGATTGGCAAATTCCTCGCCGATCAACTGGTGGGCGATCAGGTTGGCGACCGTCATGTCCAAGGGGATCAGTGGCTGGCCGAAATGCTTGATGTACAGGTCATTGACCTCTTCGACGAACCGATGCGCCAGGTAGGCTTCGTCCAGCAGGCTGTCGAGGCCGACGTGGCCGGTCATGATCGCCGGCGGCTGGAGGAAATACTGTTCGGCGATTTTCAACACCGGCTTGATCTGCGACTCGATGCCCGCTTCCCTGGCAACGTCATTGGCCGCATCCAGCAAATCAGGCACTTCATAGATGTAGGCAGAAACAAAACGCGCCAGCACGGCGTTGGCGTTCGCTTCCGGCAGTTGGATCGCACGGTGCAGGCTGGGTAACTGGACTTGCAACTGACGGGTCAGCTGGCCGGTCTGGGCTTCATGTTGTTGGGCTTTTTGGATCTGCTCGCGCAATGCGGCGGTGTTCATGACAACTCCAGGAAACAAAGGCAATGAAATAGGGAAGACATAACTTAGCTGGCGAAAAGACACTCCTAAGACCTATTTTTCATAAACCATCCCTTCCTTGATACACAGCAGTTATATCCATTTGCCATCACACAGGTGAGCATCCTTCTCCATTCAAGGGCTCTGGCGCAAGCCCCGTCTGTATCAAACGATTTACGCCATCGCGTTGCGAGGTTGGAGTCGCTGTCTATACTCGGTCTTGAATGGAGTTAGCTGATGACACCCGATGCATAAGCAGCAAGGCACGGCGGTGGAGTTCGCAGTCTGATGGAGCCGCTCTCCCTTGCCGCAGGCGTTTCGCCTACGGGATAACAAGAACGATAAGGGGAACCCGCAATGACGCGACATCCACACGTATGGATGGGCCTCCTGTTGTGGTCGATTTTCAGTCCGGCACAAGCGGCCTGGACTGTGAATATGGCGCCTGGAGCGACACAAATCAGCAACGCAGTCTTCGACCTGCACATGACCATCTTCTGGATTTGCGTGGTCATCGGCCTTATCGTCTTCGGCGCCATGTTCTGGTCGATGATGATGCACCGCCGCTCCACCGGCCAGAACGCCGCGCACTTCCACGAAAACACCCGCGTCGAGATCCTCTGGACCATCGTGCCCTTCCTGATCCTGGTGGCCATGGCGATTCCAGCCACCGCCACGCTGATCAAGATGTACGACTCCAGCGAATCGGAGATCGATATCCAGATCACCGGGTACCAATGGAAGTGGCACTACAAGTACCTGGGCCAGGACGTCGAGTTCTTCAGCAACCTGGCCACACCCGCCGAACAGATCCATAACCAGAGCGCCAAGGGCGAGCATTACCTGCTGGAAGTCGACAAGCCGCTGGTGCTGCCGGTCGACGCCAAGGTGCGCTTTTTGGTGACCTCCGCCGACGTGATCCACTCCTGGTGGGTGCCGGCGTTCGCGGTCAAGCGCGATGCGATCCCGGGGTTCGTCAACGAAGCCTGGACCCGCGTCGACAAGCCCGGCCTGTATCGCGGCCAATGCGCCGAGCTGTGCGGCAAGGACCACGGCTTCATGCCGATCGTGGTGGAGGTCAAGAGCAAGCCCGACTACGAGAAATGGCTGGCCGAACGCAAAGCCGAAGCCGCGCAGCTCAAAGAACTGACCAGCAAGGAATGGACCCTCGACGAACTCAAGGAACGTGGCGACAAGATCTACCACACCACCTGCGTGGCCTGTCACCAGGCCGAAGGCCAGGGCCTGCCGCCGATGTTCCCGGCACTCAAGGGTTCGAAAATCGCCACCGGTCCCAAGGCCGATCACCTGAGCCTGGTCTTCCATGGCAAGCCCGGCACCGCCATGGCCGCGTTCGGCAAGCAACTGTCGGAAGTCGATATCGCCGCCGTCGTGACCTATGAACGCAACGCCTGGGGCAACAACAAGGGCGACATGGTCACGCCTAAAGAAGTGCTGGAACTCAAACAGGCAGAAAGCAAATGAGCCGGCCTGACCTGCGTTTCCGCAACCGGTCGGGGCTCAGCGCCCCGCGCCGTCCAGCCCATTCGTTCGAAGGAGACAGGACATGAGTGCTGTGATCGATGACCACGGCCATGCCGGTGCCGACCACGCCCACGGCCCGGCCAAGGGCCTGATGCGCTGGGTACTGACCACCAACCACAAGGATATCGGCACGCTGTACCTGTGGTTCGCCTTCTCGATGTTCCTGCTCGGCGGCTCGTTCGCCATGGTGATCCGCGCCGAGCTGTTCCAGCCAGGCCTGCAGATCGTGGAGCCGGCGTTCTTCAACCAGATGACCACCATGCATGGCCTGGTGATGGTCTTCGGCGCGGTGATGCCGGCGTTCGTCGGCCTCGCCAACTGGATGATCCCGCTGATGATCGGCGCGCCCGACATGGCCCTGCCGCGCATGAACAACTTCAGCTTCTGGCTGTTGCCGGCGGCGTTCCTGCTGCTGGTTTCGACGTTGTTCACGGCGGGCGGCGGGCCGAACTTCGGCTGGACCTTCTACGCCCCGCTGTCCACCACCTACGCGCCGGAAAGCGTGACCTTCTTCATCTTCGCCATCCACCTGATGGGCATCAGCTCAATCATGGGCGCGATCAACGTGATCGCCACCATCCTCAACCTGCGCGCCCCCGGCATGACCCTGATGAAAATGCCGCTGTTCGTCTGGACCTGGCTGATCACCGCGTTCCTGCTGATCGCGGTGATGCCGGTGCTGGCCGGCTGCGTGACGATGATGCTGATGGACATCCACTTCGGCACCAGCTTCTTCAGCGCCGCCGGCGGCGGTGACCCGGTGCTGTTCCAGCATGTGTTCTGGTTCTTCGGCCACCCCGAGGTGTACATCATGATCCTGCCGGCCTTCGGTGCCGTCAGCTCGATCATCCCGGCGTTCTCGCGCAAGCCGCTGTTCGGCTACACCTCGATGGTCTACGCCACGGCCGCCATCGCGTTCCTGTCGTTCATCGTCTGGGCGCACCACATGTTCGTGGTCGGCATTCCGCTGGTGGGCGAGCTGTTCTTCATGTACGCGACCCTGCTGATCGCCGTGCCCACCGGGGTGAAGGTGTTCAACTGGGCCAGCACCATGTGGCAAGGCTCGCTGACCTTCGAGACGCCGATGCTGTTTGCCGTGGCGTTCGTGATCCTGTTCTCCATCGGCGGCTTCTCCGGGCTGATGCTGGCCATCGCCCCGGCGGACTTCCAGTACCAGGACACCTACTTCGTGGTCGCGCACTTCCACTACGTGCTGGTGCCCGGCGCGATCTTCGGGATCTTCGCCTCGGCCTACTACTGGCTGCCGAAATGGACCGGCCACATGTACGACGAAACCCTCGGCAAGCTGCACTTCTGGCTGTCGTTCGTCGGGATGAACATGGCGTTCTTCCCCATGCACTTCGTCGGCCTGGCGGGCATGCCCCGGCGGATCCCGGACTACAACCTGCAATTCGCCGACTTCAACATGGTCTCGTCCATCGGCGCGTTCATGTTCGGCACCACGCAGCTGTTCTTCCTGTTCATCGTGATCAAGACCATCCGTGGCGGCCCGCCGGCACCGGCCAAGCCGTGGGACGGGGCCGAAGGGCTGGAGTGGAGCGTGCCGTCGCCGGCGCCGTATCACACCTTCACGACGCCTCCGGAAGTGAAATGAGATGACGCATGAGCCCTGTGTGGGAGCAAGCCTGCTCGCGATGGCCGCGACTCGGTGTGTCAGGCACACCGCTATCGCGAGCAGGCTCGCTCCCACAGGGTTCGGTGCAAGGAGCTGCATCCATGGCTGACTCGATCTCGCTGAAGAAACTGGTCACCCGCCTGCTGATCGTGGTGGTGGCCATGTTCGTCTTCGGCTTTGCCCTGGTGCCGATCTACGACGTGATGTGCAAGGCGTTCGGCATCAACGGCAAGACCGCCGGGCAGTACGAGGGCGAACAGGTCGCCGATGCGTCGCGGCAGGTGCGTGTGCAATTTTTGTCGACCAATGCGGTGGACATGCCGTGGGACTTCTTCCCCAAGGGCGAGCAGTTGGTGGTCCAGCCAGGGGCGGTGAACGAAATGGTGTTCGTCGCCCACAACCCCACCGACCGGCCGATGAGCGCCCAGGCGGTTCCGAGCATTTCGCCGAGCACCGCGGCGGCGTATTTCCACAAGACCGAGTGTTTTTGTTTTACCCAGCAAGTGCTGCAACCCGGCGAACGCATCGAAATGCCCATGCGCTTCATCGTCGACCGGGACATGCCCAAGGAAGTGAAGCACCTGACGCTGTCCTACACGCTGTTCGATATCACCGCTCGTCATCCACCGGTGGCTCTAAACACTGACCGATAGCGTGCCCGATAAGGAGAACAATAAATGGCAACTCACGAACACTATTACGTTCCGGCCCAGAGCAAGTGGCCGATCATCGCCACGGTCGGGATGTTCGTCACCCTGTATGGCCTGGCAACCTGGTTCAACGACCTGAAGGCCGCGCGACCGGAGTCCCATGGCCCGCTGATCTTCTTCGTCGGCGGTTTGCTGGTGGCCTACATGCTGTTCGGCTGGTTCGGCGCGGTAGTCAAGGAAAGCCGCGCCGGGTTGTACAGCCCGCAGCTCGACCGCTCGTTCCGCTGGGGCATGAGCTGGTTCATCTTTTCCGAAGTGATGTTCTTCATCGCCTTCTTCGGTGCGCTGTTTTACGTGCGCCACATCTCGGCGCCGGCCCTGGGGGGCGAAGGTACCAAGGGCCTGGCCCATATGCTCTGGCCGAACTTCCAGTTCGCCTGGCCGCTGCTCAACACCCCCGACCCGAAACTCTTCCCGCCACCCAAGGAAGTCATCAGCCCCTGGGGCCTGCCGCTGCTCAACACGGTGCTGCTGGTCAGTTCCAGCGTCACGGTCACCATCGCCCACCATGCCCTGAAAAAAGGCCATCGCGGCGCGCTGAAACTCTGGCTGGCAATCACCGTGCTGCTGGGTTGCGCGTTCCTGGGCTTCCAGGCCGAGGAATACATCCACGCCTACAAGGAACTGGGCCTGACCCTGGGTTCCGGGGTCTACGGCGCAACCTTCTTCATGCTCACCGGTTTCCACGGCGCCCACGTCACCATCGGCACGATCATTCTGTTCGTCATGTTGATGCGCATCATGCGCGGGCATTTCGACAACGAGCACCAGTTCGGCTTCGAGGCAGCGAGTTGGTATTGGCACTTCGTCGATGTGGTGTGGATCGGGTTGTTTATCTTCGTCTATGTGCTCTGAGGCAGGTGCTACCAAGGAGCTCTTTACACGGAGCCCTTTACCAAGGTGCGTGAGACACCAACTGGCCGCTGAAAAAACCCCAGGCGATCAAGCCGACGGTGACAGTGGCCAGGCTGACCCGAATCGCCAGGGCGATCATCAGGCGATTGGAATCGCTTTCGTCCTTGACCAGAAAAAACAGCCCGCTGAACAGGCTGACAACCGTGGCAATCAGCATCAGGACGATGGCTGCTTTTAGCATCAGGGAACACTCCGGGGGGACGCGATGCAGGTGAGTATAGCTATCCCGTTCAACGGCTTTCGGACGGCGCCATGAAAGGCTTCCGGCCGGGCCTCGTACCGTCGCTGGTGGTGGCCGTGCTGGTGCCGGTGATGGTGTGCCTGGGGTTCTGGCAATTGAGCCGGGGCGAGCAGAAGCGTGTGCTCATGGACAACTACGCCGAGCGCCGCGTAGCGCCGCCCCTGGACAGCAGCGAGCTTTCGCACACCGCCGACCCGGCCTTTCGACGGGTCACATTGCAGGGGCAGTTCGACGCCGAGCACAGCCTGCTGCTGGATAACCGCCAGCACGACGGCAAGGTCGGTGTCGAGTTGCTGCAACCCTTCCTCGACCATCGCACCGGCCTGTGGCTGCTGATCAATCGCGGCTGGCTGCCCTGGCCCGACCGGCGCACACCGCCGGTCTTCAACACACCGGAACAACCCGTGAGCCTTGAAGCCTGGGTCTACGTGGCGCCGGGCGCGACCTTCCAGCTCCACGCCGACCCGACTGGCGCACCGTGGCCACGACTGATCACCGCCGTCGCGCCGGACAAGCTCTGGGCCGAACTGGGTCGCGACGGCTTCGCCTACGAACTGCGCCAGCAAAGCGGCCCCGGCGCCTACCGGACCGATTGGCCGGTGGTGGCCATGGGGCCGGAAAAACACTTCGGTTATGCCGTGCAGTGGTTCGCCATGGCGGCGGCACTGTTCGGCCTTTTTCTTTATCTCGGATGGCACAACGCAGGGAGACACCATGGGAAACACCATGAATCCAACCAACACGTCTGAGGCACCCGTGATGCACAACCGTCGCAAAGGACGCCTGCAATTGCTGCTGATCGTCTTCGGGGTGATCGGCCCGATGATCCTGGCCACCGGCATGTACAAATTCCAGTTCTGGGTGCCGGACAGCCGCAGCTACCACGGCGAACTGATCGGCAACGGCCCGACCCGCGCCGACATCGGCGTGCAGACCGATGAACAGCGCTGGCAGATCCTCGTCACCGCGCCCCAGGACTGCTCGGTGGACTGCCGCCAACTGGTGTACCTGGCCCGCCAAGTGCAAATCGGCCTGGGCCGCGACGCCAGCCGCGCCAGCCATGCCCTGGCGGTCGCGCAGCCGCTGAACGCCGACTATGACGCGCAGCTGCAACGCGAATACCCGCAACTGCAACGCTACCCCCTCGACCTGCCGGCCTACCAAAAAGGCGCCCAGGGCACGGGCGGCGCCCAGCTGTGGATCATCGACCCCCACAGCAACCTGGTGCTGCGCTACGACGCCCGGGTCAAGGGCAAGGACCTGCTCAACGACCTGCGCCACTTGCTGAAACTGTCGAACATCGGATGAGGGCATCGACATGGCCAAACCTGGATTTCGCCTTGCACTGTTTGCCACGCTGCTGGCACTGATCGTCGTCCTGCTGGGCGCCTACACCCGGCTCACCCACGCCGGCCTGGGGTGCCCGGACTGGCCCGGTTGCTACGGCTTCATCAGCGTGCCCAAGAGCGAAGCCCAACTGGCCCATGCCGAACTGCACTTTCCCGACACCCCGGTGGAAGCCCACAAGGGCTGGAACGAAATGGTCCATCGTTACTTCGCCGGCACCCTGGGGCTGTTGATTACCCTGCTGGCCGCCCGGGCCTGGATGAACCGTCGTCACCCCGGCCTGCCGCTGAAACTGCCGCTGTTCCTGCTGGCCGTGGTGTTCGCCCAAGCCGCGTTCGGCATGTGGACCGTCACGCTGAAGCTGTGGCCGCAAGTGGTGACCGGGCACCTGCTCGGCGGCTTCGCGACCTTGAGCCTGCTGTTTCTGCTGACGTTGCGATTGTCCGGCGTACTGCCCGCGCTGAGCGTGCCCAAGCGCCTGCAACATTGGGCCACGGCCGGGCTGCTGCTGGTGATCGGCCAGATCGCACTGGGTGGCTGGGTCAGCTCCAATTACGCCGCCGTAGCCTGCATCGACTTCCCCACCTGCCATGGGCAATGGTTGCCCCCCGCCGACTTCGCCAACGGCTTTCACCTGACCCAACACATCGGCCCCAACTACCTCGGCGGCCAACTGGACAGCGAGGCTCGCACCGCCATCCACCTGACCCATCGCATCGGCGCGCTGCTGGTGACCGTGGTGCTGCTGGGGCTGGCATGGCAATTAAAAACCGTCGGCATGACCCGGCTGGCTGGCCTGGTGCTGGCCGCATTGGCGGCGCAGATCACCCTGGGCATCAGCAACGTGCTGTTTCACCTGCCGCTGCCAGTGGCTGTGGCCCACAACGCCGGGGGCGCGGCGCTGCTGCTGACCCTGGTGCTGGTCAATTACCACGCGCGCACCAGCCTGGTCCGCGTCAAGCAGCCGGGGCCACTGCGCTGGCGCTTCAATCCGCATAAATACGGCACTGCGCCCATCACCCTGAAAGGAGAGATGCCATGGCAACCTTGACCGGCGCCCGTCGCAGCCAGGCGATCTGGCGCGACTACCTGGAGCTGACCAAGCCCAAAGTGGTGGTGCTGATGCTGATCACCTCGCTGGTCGGCATGTTCCTCGCCACCCGTGCCGGCGTGCCGTGGACGGTGCTGGTGTTCGGCAACCTCGGCATTGCCCTGTGTGCCGGTGGCGCGGCGGCGGTCAACCATGTGGTGGACCGGCGCATCGACGCGGTAATGGCGCGCACCCACAAACGCCCCTTGGCCGAGGGCCGGGTGTCACCGGCGGCCGCGTTGACCTTCGCCCTGGCCCTGGCACTGGCCGGCCAAGCGCTGTTACTGGTGTTCACCAACGCGCTGACCGCCTGGCTGACCTTGGCCTCGCTGCTCGGCTACGCGGTGGTCTACACCGGCTTCCTGAAACGGGCGACGCCGCAGAACATCGTCATCGGTGGCCTGGCGGGTGCTGCGCCACCGCTGCTGGGCTGGGTCGCCGCCACCGGTCACGTCAGCGCCGAACCGCTGCTGCTGGTGCTCATCATCTTCGCCTGGACCCCGCCGCACTTCTGGGCCCTGGCGATTCACCGCAAGGAGGAATACGCCAAGGCCGACATCCCGATGCTGCCCGTGACCCACGGCGAGCACTACACCAAGGTGCATATCCTGCTGTACACCCTAGTGCTGTTGGCGGTGAGCCTGATGCCCTTCGTGATTCAGATGAGCGGCATGCTCTACCTGGTGTGCGCGCTCGCGCTTGGCGCGCGGTTCCTGCAATGGGCCGTGGTGTTGTACCGTGGCAGCCGGCCGCATGCGGCGATCAACACCTTCAAGTACTCTATTTATTACTTGTTCCTGCTGTTCATCGCCCTGCTTGTCGATCACTACCTACTGTTGAGCCTATGACCCGAACCCAGAAAACCGTCTTCATTCTCGTGGCCGTGATCGCGCTGATCCTCGGCCTTACCGTCAACAAAGTGCTGTCCGGCAAAAGCGAGGGCGACACCACCGCGTTAATCGACGCGGGCATCATCCTCTTGCCCCAGAGCCGTAACCTGCCGGACGTGAAAATGACCGACCAGGATGGCCAGCCCGTAGCGATGGATGGCTTGAAAGACAAGTGGAGCCTGTTGTTCTTCGGCTACACCTTCTGCCCGGACATCTGCCCGACCACCCTCGCCCAACTGCGCCAGATCAAAAGCGAACTGCCGCCCGAGGCTGTGGCCAAGTTGCAGATCGTACTGGTGAGCGTCGACCCGAACCGCGACAACCCCAAGCAGCTCAAGCAATACCTGGGCTACTTCGACCCGCAGTTCAAAGGCCTGACCCCTGCCTCGATCGAAGACCTGCAAAAACTCGCCAACGCCGTGAGCATCCCGTTCATCCCGGCAGACACCAGCAAGCCCAACTACACGGTCGACCACAGCGGCAACCTCGCCGTCATCGGCCCGGACGGCACCCAACGCGGGTTTATTCGTGCGCCGCTGAATAACCAGAAACTGGTGGCGCAGTTGCCGCAGATGCTGAAACGCAAATAGCCCACACCAACTTCTTCAGGATGTGAGCGAGCCTGCTCGTGATGAAATCAACGCAGTCCCCTGTGGCGAGGGAGCTTGCTCCCGCTCGGCTGCGCAGCAGCCGCAAAACCAGACGATGCGGTCTACCTGAAGAAATACAGGGGCCTGCTACGCAGGCCAGCGGGAGCAAGCTCCCTCGCCACAGGGGGTGGTGGCAAACTCACTATCTGCAACACCCCCGCCCCACTGTGGGAGCAAGCTTGCTCGCGATGAAAACAACACAGTTCCAACGCCGAACACCCCACCCACACCCCCAAAAATCCACTCTCCTACAGCCCCCACCTACACCCCACCATCAAGCTACGCATCCTTGCGCCTTTGCCTACAACTACGCCAGAATCCGCCCGCTTGTGCGCCTTGTCCTCGGGTTCTATTGTCTTCGTGCCACTGCCCATCAGTGGTCGGGTTTAGTAGCCCGGTTTACGCTCGGTTGCACAAGCTCATCAGTCAGGCGTTGCCTGTTCTTGATGGTGGCTGTGCGCATGGCGCCTTCGGGCGCGCCGGGTTTGGCGTAATTACCGGTCTACTAACTTGCGCACAGCCGCCGCCCTTCCGTTTAGTAGCGAGAGGGTTGCGGCCTACCAGAGGGAATACGCCAATGCATAAAATTACCCCGAATCCGCCAGAAGCAGATTCCAGTTCTACCTCCGCAAAAACCAAAGCCAAGCAGCAAGACGAAACCACCAAACGCGTGCTCGATCACTACTTGCTACCCAAACCGGAAAAATCCCAAGACGACCCAGAACCGGGCCAGGTATTCACCGTCATTAAAGACATCGACAACGAATCCTTGCTCGCCAACCTCAGCGAAACGTTGGCTTCGGCTGATGCGATGGTGAGCGATTTGGCCTTCGATCTGGAGGGGTCGCGGCGTCATGTTGCGCTGGGGATACAGCAGTTGATTGAGTTGAGTTCGTTGTTGGCGGGTCGGGTGTTGGATAACGTGGCGCCGGGGCGGTAGGATTTATTCCACAACGAAAAACCCGACGTCTTGCGTCGGGTTTTAGTTCTTCCGCTAGAGATAAACGGCAAACGAGCCGTAAGCAGATGACCAGTCTGTTCTGTATATAAATCCGCCCCTTTCGCACCTCTGTACATATGGTGCACAACTCGGCGCTTTCCATCCTTTACACAACAAGCTATAAAGCAATTGCGTTGTATTCAAAGGGATACAAGCAGTCGTAGGGTGATCACGGATGTACCTCTATAAAATGGTTCAAGTACCACCAAACATTGAAGTTCGTGCGAAGGAACATCGGGGGAACGAAGCTGCAGTGTATCTACAGAACGTAGTTAATACCCATGCAGAGGACGGATGGGAGTTCTATCGGATCGACACCATCGGCGTTTCTGTCAAACCTGGATGTTTCGATGCATTACTGGGAAAAAAGAACGTTCTGAGCCACTACTACGTGATTTCTTTGCGTAAGCCCCGATGATCAAGGTTCATGCTCTATCTGCAATTCGCTGGTACCAGCGAGTGGCTCCCTCACGATTGCGAGACGCCTGCCGATTTGAACCCTCTTGTTCGAACTATGCGATCCAAGCTATCGAAATGTATGGACTACTCAAAGGTGGCCGCAAAGCAGTGGGACGGATCTGCAGATGCCGATACCCAAACGGAGGAAAAGACTTTCCTTGAGGGGGGCTCAAGCAATAAAGCAGTAAGGGGATGGATTTATTTAGCCTTATGAAGCAGCTCGATATCATACTCGCCCCCTCGGAGGGGAATTTTTTTAAATCCAACAAGGAATACGCCCTGTGAAAGACTTCGTCATCAGCGTCAATAACATCGTCCTCTACCTTTCTTTGGCCGTGATCTGGCTTGTCGCTCTCACCGCTGTGTTCACCAGCGGGTTTATGCCAGCGCTGGGGATATTTGTGATTGGCACCCTGGTTTGGTGCATCGTTTCCGGTTTCTGGTTCGTCCAATCGGCCACCTACGAAGAACTGCGCAAGCTAAACGCCAAAAAAGGCTGAAGAGCCAGCGCGGAACCGGAAATACACAAAGAGAATAAGGGGACTGGAGAATAAGGGGACGGATATATTTGCAGACTCAATCTGCCCCTTCTTCCCTTTACCAACCTACTCAAACCGCCGCCTCATGAACAACCCCATCCCAATCACCACGGCAAAAACAGACAGCAACCCCAGATCAAACCCCAACAAGGTGTGTCAGGTTGATCCGGTCTGCCTTTTTGGGTCTGCTGCGCAGCCCAGCGGGGCGGTGCGACGTTTCGCTGAATCCCCTCGCCACAGGGTTTTGGGGGCTGGCTGGTATCGGGGCTGGACGGGAATTTTGTGAGCGCTTCGCACTCAAGCGGGAGCAAGCTCCCTCGCCACAGGAGATTGAGTCGCCGGGAGGAATGAGGGGTCTCAGCGCTGGCGATCCAGTTTCTTGATGAACACCGTCATTTCTTTTTCAGCCTGTTTGTCGCCGTGGGCGCGGGCGGCTTCAAGGCCTTGTTCCCAGGCTTGGCGTGCGGCCGGTAGGTCGCCCTGGCCTTGGTGGGCTTTGCCCAGCAGTTTCCAGGCTGCGGAGTACTTGGGGTCGAATTCGACGCAGCGTTGGAAGTGTTCGGCGGCACGGGCGAAGTCGCTGAGGTCGAGGTAGCCCTTGCCCAGGCCGAAGCGCAGCAGGGCGTTGTCCGTGCCCTTGGCGAGCATTTTTTCCAGGGAGTCGAGCATGAGGTGGGTCCTTGGCGTTGTGTCAGGGGTTGATCTGTTGAATGTTAGATGGCTATCGCGGGCAAGCCTTGCTCCCACAGAGGCTGTGTTTCCCACAGCGGCTATATCTCCCACAAGGGGGCGGTGTCGTTCACAAGCGCTCGGTGTTGTTCACAACATGAGTGAACGACACTGAACCTTTGTGGGAGCAAGGCTTGCCCGCGATGAGGCCCTGACCATCACCACAGGTCCTGGATCAGAAGAAGCTCAACCCCACATGGAACAGCTTCTCGACATCGCGGATGTGCTTCTTGTCCACCAGGAACAGGATCACATGGTCGCCGGTCTGGACGGTAGTGTCGTCATGGGCGATGAGCACTTCTTCGTCGCGGATGATCGCGCCGATGGTGGTGCCCGGCGGCAGGCCGATGTCGCGGATGGCTTTGCCGATCACTTTGCTGGATTTGGCGTCGCCGTGGGCGATCGCTTCGATGGCTTCGGCCGCGCCACGGCGCAGGGAGTGCACGCTGACGATGTCGCCGCGGCGCACGTGGGCGAGCAAGGTGCCGATGGTCGCCAGTTGCGGGCTGATGGCGATGTCGATGTCGCCGCCCTGGATCAGGTCGACGTAGGCCGGGTTGTTGATGATGGTCATGACCTTCTTCGCGCCCAGGCGCTTGGCCAGCAGCGAGGACATGATGTTGGCTTCGTCGTCGTTGGTCAGGGCCAGGAAGAGGTCGGCGTCGGCGATGTTCTCTTCCATCAGCAGGTCGCGGTCCGAGGCGCTGCCTTGCAGCACCACGGTGCTGTCGAGGGTGTCCGACAGGTAGCGGCAGCGCGCCGGGCTCATCTCGATGATCTTGACCTGGTAGCGGCTTTCGATGGCTTCGGCCAGGCGTTCGCCAATCTGCCCGCCGCCGGCGATGACGATGCGCTTGTAGCTCTCGTCAAGGCGACGCATTTCGCCCATCACCGCGCGAATGTTGGCCTTGGCGGCGATGAAGAACACTTCGTCGTCCGCCTCGATCACCGTGTCGCCCTGGGGCAGGATCGCGCGGTCGCGGCGGAAGATCGCTGCGACCCGGGTTTCCACATTCGGCATGTGTTCGCGCAGCTGGCGCAGTTGCTGGCCCACCAGCGGCCCGCCGTAGTAGGCCCTGACCGCCACCAGTTGCGCCTTGCCTTCGGCGAAGTCGATCACCTGCAAGGCGCCGGGGTGTTCGATCAGGCGCTTGATGTAGTTGGTCACCACTTGTTCGGGACTGATCAGCACATCCACCGGGATCGCATCGTTGTCGAACAACCCGGCGCGGGTCAGGTAGGCCGCTTCGCGCACCCGGGCGATCTTGGTCGGGGTGTGGAACAGCGTGTGGGCCACCTGGCAGGCCACCATGTTGGTTTCATCGCTGTTGGTCACGGCCACCAGCATGTCGGCATCGTCGGCGCCGGCCTGGCGCAGCACCGTAGGAAAAGACCCGCGACCTTGTACGGTGCGGATGTCGAGGCGGTCGCCCAAATCCCGCAGGCGTTCACTGTCGGTATCGACCACGGTAATGTCATTGGCTTCACTCGCCAGATGCTCCGCCAGCGTACCGCCCACCTGCCCTGCGCCGAGGATGATGATCTTCATCCGCTCACTCCTTTGGAATCGGTCTTAACCGCGTGCGGCGGCGATCTTGATCAACTTGGCGTAGTAGAACCCGTCGTGACCGCCCTCCTGGGCCAGCAACTGGCGACCATGGGGCTGTTTCACGCCGGCCTGGCTGGCGATGTCCAGTTCCCGGGCGCCGGGGGTGCGGGCGAGGAAGGCCTCGATCACTTCGGTGTTTTCGGTCGGCAACGTCGAACAGGTGGCATAGAGCAGGATGCCACCCACTTCCAGGGTCTGCCACATCGCGTCGAGCAGTTCGCCCTGCAATTGCGCCAGGGCGGCGATGTCGTCGGGCTGGCGGGTGAGCTTGATGTCCGGATGACGGCGGATCACACCAGTGGCCGAGCACGGTGCATCGAGGAGGATGCGCTGGAACGGCTTGCCGTCCCACCAGGTCGCGGTGTCACGGCCGTCGGCGGCGATCAGTTCGGCGTCCAGGCCCAGGCGCGCAAGGTTTTCCTTCACTCGCACCAGGCGCTTGGCTTCCAGGTCCACCGCCACCACGCCGGCCAGCTTCGGCTCGGCTTCAAGGATGTGGCAAGTCTTGCCACCCGGTGCGCAGCAGGCGTCGAGCACCCGTTGGCCGGGCGCCAGCTCCAGCAGGTCGGCAGCCAGTTGCGCGGCTTCGTCCTGGACGCTGATCCAGCCCTCGGCAAAGCCCGGCAACGCGCGGACATCGCCTGGCGTTTCCAGCAGGATGCCGTCGCGGCTGAACTGACACGGCGAGGCCGGAATACCGGCTTCGCCCAACAGGGCCAGGTAGGCATCGCGGCTATGGTGGCGACGGTTGACCCGCAGGATCATCGGCGGATGGGCATTGTTGGCCGCGCAGATGGCTTCCCATTGCTCGGGCCAGAAGGCTTTCAGGGACTTTTGCAACCAGCGCGGGTGCGCCGTGCGCACCACCGGATCACGCTCCAGCTCGGCCAGCAGGCTTTCGCTTTCGCGCTGGGCGCGGCGCAATACGGCGTTGATCAGGGCCTTGGCCCAGGGCTTTTTCAGCTTGTCGGCGCAGCCCACGGTCTCGCCGATGGCGGCATGGGCGGGCACGCGGGTGTAGAGCAGTTGGTACAGGCCCACCAGCAGCAGCGCTTCGACGTCGGCATCGGCGGCCTTGAACGGTTTCTGCAACAGCTTGGCGGCCAAGGCCGACAGGCGCGGTTGCCAGCGGGCGGTGCCGAACGCCAGGTCCTGGGTGAAACCGCGATCACGGTCTTCCACCTTGTCCATCTGGGTCGGCAGGGCGCTGTTGAGGGAGGCTTTACCGCTCAGTACGGCGGCGAGTGCCTTGGCGGCGGCCAGGCGCGGGTTCATGAGGCGTCCGCCGCTTGGCCGAGCACGGTGCCGATGGCGAATTTTTCACGACGGCTGTTGAACAGGTCGCTGAAGCCCAGCGCCTTGCCACCGGGCAGTTGCAGACGAGTCAGGCACAGCGCTTGCTCACCGCAGGCCACGACGAGGCCGTCCTTGCTGGCACTGAGGATTTCACCCGGGGTGCCCTTGCCTTCGGCAAGGCTTGCCGCCAGCACTTTCAGGGCTTCGCCGTTCAAGGTGCTGTGACAGATCGGCCACGGGTTGAAGGCACGCACCAGGCGCTCCAGCTCGACGGCCGGGCGGCTCCAGTCGATACGGGCCTCGTCCTTGTTCAATTTGTGAGCGTAAGTTGCCAGGCTGTCATCCTGGACCTCGCCTGCCAGCGTACCGACAGCGAGGCCGGCAATGGCCTGGACCACGGCGGGCGGGCCGATCAGCGCAAGGCGGTCGTGCAGGCTGCCGCCGGTGTCTTCAGCGCTGATGGGAGTGCTGACCTTGAGCAGCATCGGCCCGGTGTCCAGGCCCGCTTCCATGCGCATCACGGTGACGCCGCTCTCGGCGTCGCCCGCTTCCACGGCGCGCTGGATCGGCGCCGCACCGCGCCAGCGTGGCAGCAGCGAGGCGTGGCTGTTGATGCAACCCAGGCGCGGAATGTCCAACACCACTTGGGGCAGGATCAGGCCGTAGGCCACCACCACCATCAAATCCGGCTTCAGCGCCGCCAATTCGGCCTGGGCTTGCGCGTCACGCAGGGTCGGCGGCTGCAACACCTGGATGCCGTTTTCCAGAGCCAGCTGCTTGACCGGGCTGGGCATCAGTTTTTGCCCACGGCCGGCCGGACGGTCCGGCTGGGTGTAGACCGCGACAATTTCGTGAGGGCTGGCCAGCAGGGCCTTGAGGTGTTCGGCGGCAAATTCAGGGGTGCCGGCAAAGACGATGCGCAGGGGCTCAGTCATGGGAGGCTCTCGTTACAAAGCAGTCGCAAAAAGAAAAAGGCTTGCCGTGGCAAGCCTTTGAAGAGGGGCATCAAGCATTCTGGCGATGAATCTTTTCCAGTTTTTTCTTGATCCGGTCACGCTTGAGGTTCGACAGGTAATCGACGAACAATTTGCCGTTGAGGTGGTCGCATTCATGCTGGATGCACACCGCGAGCAGACCTTCGGCGATCAGTTCATAGGGCTGGCCATCACGGTCCAACGCCTTGATCTTGACCTTCTGCGGACGGTCGACGTTCTCGTAGAAGCCCGGTACCGAGAGGCAGCCTTCCTGGTATTGCTCCATCTCGTCGGTCAGGGTTTCGAACTCGGGGTTGATGAACACTCGCGGTTCGCTGCGGTCTTCGGAGAGGTCCATCACGACGATGCGCTTGTGCACGTTGACCTGGGTCGCGGCGAGGCCGATGCCCGGTGCCTCATACATTGTTTCAAACATGTCATCGACCAACTGACGCACTTCGTCGTCCACTACGGCCACCGGTTTGGCGATAGTGCGCAGGCGCGGGTCCGGAAATTCGAGAATGTTCAAAATGGCCATAAGCTTGATCAATGCACGTGTGGGCTAAAGTCGGTGGCTGGCCTGGCGTGTCTTGGGATGCAGGCTACCGTTGTAAAACGTCGCTCTTGAAACAGAGCGGGCCATGAGGGCTCTGGCGTTTTACGCGAACGCACATGATAAAGGGATTCACCGCATGAGGAAATCACTACTCGCCCTGCTGCTCCTGGCCTCGGCCGGTATCGCGCACGGGCAAGTGCAACTTCGGGAAGGTTTTCCCCAGCAGTACACGGTGGTGACGGGGGACACGCTGTGGGATATCGCCGGCAAATACCTGCGCGAGCCGTGGAAATGGCCCGAACTCTGGCACGCCAACCCTCAGATCCAGAACCCTGACCTGATTTATCCCGGCGACACCCTGTCGCTGGTCTACATCGATGGCCAGCCGCGCCTGACCCTCAACCGCGGCGCTTCGCGCGGCACCATCAAGCTGTCGCCACGCATCCGCAGCTCACCCGTGGCCGATGCCATCCCGAGCATTCCGCTGCAAGCGATCAACAGCTTCCTGCTCAGCAACCGCATCGTCGACCGGGCCGAGGACTTCAACAAGGCGCCCTACGTCGTCGCCGGCGATGCCGAGCGGGTGCTCAGCGGCACGGGCGACCGGATCTTTGCCCGCGGCACATTCGACGCGAACCAGTCGGCCTATGGCATTTTCCGCCAGGGCAAGGTCTACACCGACCCCAAGACCCAGGAATTTCTGGGCATCAACGCCGACGACATCGGCGGCGCAGAGGTGATTGCCAGCGAGGCCGACGTCACCACCCTCGCCCTGCAACGCACCACCCAGGAGGTGCGCCTCGGCGACCGGCTGTTCAGCGGCGAAGAGCGCTCGATCAAGTCGACCTTCATGCCCAGCGCGCCGACCTCGGCGATCGACGGGTTGATCCTAGACGTGCCCCGGGGCGTGACCCAGATCGGCGCGCTGGACGTGGTCACCCTGAACAAGGGCCAGCGTGACGGCCTGGTCGAAGGCAACGTGCTGGCGGTGATGAAGACCGGCGAAACCGTGCGCGACCGCATCACCGGCCAACCGGTGAAGATTCCCGACGAACGGGCCGGCCTGCTGATGGTGTTCCGCACCTACGACAAACTCAGCTACGGCTTGGTGCTGTACGCCTCGCGCTCGCTGGCGGTGCTCGACAAGGTACGCAATCCCTGACTGACTTTTCAGGCCACGCACTTCACAAGTTACCAACAGAGTTATCCACAGCTTATTCCCCTGACTCAGGGGCTTTATAACGATCAAGGATGATCCATGCCATTGCCTGAATCTGCTTCGGTTCCCCCGGCGGAGCTGGAAGCTCGTCTTCGCTTGCACCGTTTACCGGAGCTCGGCCCCAAACGTTTCATGACCCTGATAAGTGCCTTCGGCTCGGCGTCGAAAGCCATCAGCGCACCGGCCAGCGCATGGCGAGCGCTGGGCTTGCCCGCGACCTGTGCCGAGGCCAGGCGCAACCCTGAGGTACGTGACGGCGCCATCCATGCGATGGCCTGGCTCAAGGCTGCGGCCCAGCATTTACTGATGTGGGACCAACCGGACTACCCGGCCTTGCTGGCGCAGATCAGCGATGCGCCACCGCTGCTGTTCGTCGCCGGCGATACCCAAATCCTGGAAAAACCGCAGCTGGCGATGGTCGGCAGTCGGCGCGCATCGCGACCGGGCATGGACACCGCGGCGGCGTTTTCCCGAAGCCTGGCCGGGGCCGGTTTCGTCATCACCAGCGGCCTGGCCCTGGGCATCGATGCCGCCGCTCATCAAGCGGCACTGGATGTCGGCGGGCAGACCATTGGGGTGTTGGGCACCGGGTTGGAAAATTTTTATCCACAGCGCAATCGTCGACTGGCCGACGCGATGATTGCCCAAGGCAGCGCCGTGGTCTCGGAGTTCCCGCTGGACGCGCCGCCCCACGCCAGCAATTTTCCGCGCCGCAACCGGATCATCAGCGGGCTGTCCCTGGGCGTGCTGGTGGTCGAGGCCAGTGTGGCCAGCGGTTCGCTGATCACCGCACGGCTCGCGGCGGAACAGGGCCGCGAGGTGTACGCCATTCCCGGCTCGATCCATCATCCGGGGGCCCGCGGTTGTCATCAGCTGATCCGCGACGGCGCGGCGCTGGTGGAAACCGTCGAGCACATCCTCGAAGCGCTGCGCGGTTGGCAACGGTTGCCGCTGGCTCCAGAGCCAGTGCCTGTGACACATCCGCTGCTGCGCCTGCTCCATGCCGCGCCGTTGAGCAGCGAAGCGTTGGCCGAGGCCAGTGGCTGGGGCTTGTCCAAAGTGCTCGTGGCGCTGACCGAGCTGGAAATAGAGGGGCGGGCCACGTGCGACAACGGCCGCTGGTTTGCGCGTTAGGTTTGTACGCTAGGTTTTATAGGCAAGATCGGTAAACTGCGCACAGCCTTATTTGCGTTGCGGAGAATCCTTCATGGTCAATAGTTGGCGTGTGCAACAAGCCGCGCGAGAAATTCGCGCCGGGGCGGTGATTGCCTATCCAACCGAAGCGGTCTGGGGCCTGGGCTGCGATCCGTGGAACGAAGAAGCGGTGGAGCGCCTGCTGGCGATCAAGTCGCGACTGCCCGACAAGGGCCTGATCCTGGTGGCCGATAACATCCACCAGTTCGACTTCCTTTTCGAAGACTTCCCCGAGGTATGGATGGACCGCATGGCCAGCACTTGGCCGGGGCCCAATACCTGGCTGGTGCCGCATCAGAACCTGTTGCCGGAATGGATCACCGGGGTGCATGACACCGTAGCGTTGCGGGTCAGCGACCACCCTACCGTGCGTGACCTGTGCTCATTGGTCGGGCCGCTGGTGTCCACCTCGGCCAACCCCCAGGGCCGCCCGGCGGCGCGCACGCGGATTCGCGTCGAGCAGTATTTCCGCGGACAGATCGACCTGGTGCTGGGCGGCAACCTGGGCGGGCGCAAGAACCCCAGCGTGATCCGCGACCTGGCGACCGGGAAAGTGGTGCGGCCGGACTGAGTCACTTGTGGCGAGGGAGCTTGCTCCCGCTGGACTGCGCAGCAGTCCCGATTTTGCGGCCGCTTCGCGACCGAGCGGGAGCAAGCTCCCTCGCCACAAAAGCCCGTTTTTTCAAGGCAACAGAATGGTCGACCCCGTCGTCCGCCGCGCCGACAGTTCAGCCTGGGCCTTGGCCGCTTCTGCCAGTGGATAACGCTGGTTGATGTCCACCGAAAGCTTGCCGCTGGCGATCATCCCGAACAGTTCATCGGCCATGCGTTGCAGGTTTTCGGCATTGTTGGCGTAGGTCGCCAAGGTCGGGCGGGTGACGTACAGCGAGCCCTTGGCGGACAGAATCCCCAGGTTCACCCCATCGACCGCACCCGAGGCATTGCCGAAACTCACCACCAGGCCCCGAGGGGAGACGCAATCCAGGGACGTCAGCCAGGTGTCCTTGCCGACCCCGTCGTACACCACGGGTACTTTTTTACCGTCAGTCAGTTCCAGCACGCGCTGTACGACGTTTTCCTTGCTGTAGTCGATGGTTGCCCAAGCGCCGTGGGCTTGGGCGACGGCGGCTTTTTCCGGCGAGCTGACGGTGCCGATCAGCTTCACGCCCAGGGCCTTGGCCCACTGGCAGGCCAACGAGCCCACACCACCAGCGGCAGCATGGAACAGGATGGTTTCGCCACCCTTGAGTTCATAGGTCTGACGCAACAGGTACTGCACCGTCAGGCCCTTGAGCATCACCCCGGCGGCCTGTTCGAAGCTGATAGCATCGGGCAGGTGCACCAGATTGGCCTCGGGCAACACGTGCACGTCGCTGTAGGCGCCCAGTGGCCCGCTGCCATAAGCCACCCGGTCGCCGACCTTGAACCGCGTGACGTCACTGCCGACGGCCTCGACCACCCCCGCGCCCTCGGCGCCCAGGCTCGACGGCAAGGCCGGCGGCGGATAAAGACCGCTGCGGTAGTAGGTGTCGATGAAATTCAGGCCGATCGCCCGGTTGCTGACGCGCACCTGCTGCGGGCCCGGCTCGGCGGGCTGGTAGTCCACGTACTCAAGCACTTCGGGACCGCCGTGGGAACTGAACTGGATACGTTTGGCCATCTTCACTCTCTCCATGTCGTAGTACTTTTTACCAGACCTGCCATCGGACTCCTAAGCTTGACCTTCGTCAACTGTGGCGCTGACAAGTGCGGTGGTATCCTGTGCGCCCATTTGCCACCGGCCCGCTGTACGCCGCGTAGCGTAGCCCTGATCAAGGTGATGTCATGACCACTCGCACCGAGGCCGTGAAAGCCTACCTGCTCGACCTGCAAGACCGCATCTGCACCGCCCTGGAAGCCGAGGACGGCGGCACGCGCTTCGTTGAAGACGCCTGGACCCGGCCGGCCGGCGGTGGCGGTCGCACGCGGGTGATGGAGAACGGCACGGTGATCGAAAAGGGCGGCGTCAACTTTTCCCACGTCTTCGGCAGCGGCCTGCCACCGTCGGCCAGCGCCCATCGGCCGGAACTGGCCGGGCGCGGCTTCGAGGCCCTCGGCGTGTCGCTGGTGATCCACCCCCATAATCCACATGTGCCGACTTCCCACGCCAACGTGCGGTTTTTCATCGCCGAAAAGGAAGGCGAAGAGCCGGTCTGGTGGTTCGGCGGCGGCTTCGACCTGACGCCCTACTACGGCGTGGAGGAAGACTGCGTGCATTGGCACCGCGTCGCCGAGCAGGCCTGTGCGCCGTTCGGGCCGGACGTCTACCCGCGCTACAAAGCCTGGTGCGACAGCTATTTCCACCTCAAGCACCGCAACGAGCCCCGGGGGATCGGCGGCCTGTTCTTCGATGACCTGAACACGTGGGATTTCGACACCAGCTTCGCCTTCATGCGCGCCATCGGCGATGCCTACATCGACGCCTACCTGCCCATCGTGCGTCGGCGCAAACAGGACCCGTTCACCGCCAAGCAGCGCGAATTCCAGGAGTTCCGCCGTGGTCGCTACGTGGAGTTCAACCTGGTCTACGACCGCGGCACCCTGTTCGGGCTGCAGTCGGGCGGACGCACCGAATCGATCCTCATGTCGCTGCCGCCGCAAGTACGCTGGGGCTACGACTGGAAAGCCGAACCCGGCAGCGAAGAAGCGCGGTTGACCGAGTTCTTCCTGCAGGATCGCGATTGGCTGGCGACGGCCTGAACGAGGGGATGTCCATGGACCGCTACGTTGTAATGGGTAACCCGATCGGCCACAGCAAGTCGCCGCTGATCCACCGCCTGTTCGCCGAACAGACCGCAGAGCGGCTGGACTACACCACCTTGCTCGCGCCTCTGGAGGATTTTGCCGGTTGCGCCCGGGAATTTTTCCGTGAAGGGCGTGGGGCGAATGTCACCGTGCCGTTCAAGGAAGACGCCTTCCGACTCGCCGACCAGTTGACCGAGCGGGCGCAACGGGCCGGGGCGGTCAACACCTTGAGCAAACTGGCCGACGGCCGTCTGCTGGGTGACAACACCGACGGCGCCGGGCTGGTGCGGGACCTGACCGTCAACGCCGGCTTGAGCCTCAAGGGCAAGCGCATCCTGTTGCTGGGGGCTGGCGGCGCGGTGCGCGGCGCCCTGGAACCGTTGCTGGCCGAAGCGCCGGCCTCGGTGATCATCGCTAACCGCACGGTGGAAAAGGCCGAGTTGCTGGCCGAGTTGTTCGCTGACCTGGGCCCGGTCTCGGCCAGTGGTTTCGACTGGCTGCAAGAGCCGGTGGACCTGATCATCAACGCCACTTCCGCAAGCCTGTCAGGCGATGTACCGCCGATTGCCGGAAGTTTGATCGAGCCCGGCAAGACGTTTTGCTACGACATGATGTATGGCAAGGAACCGACTTCCTTTTGCCGCTGGGCCAAGGAACACGGCGCCGCCGTGGCGATGGATGGCCTGGGCATGCTGGCCGAACAGGCCGGCGAGGCGTTCTACCTGTGGCGCGGCGTGCGCCCGGACACCACGCCGGTATTGGCCGAACTGCGCCGTCAGCTGGCACTGTGAACTGTGAACTGTGAACTGTGGCGAGGGAGCTTGCTCCCGCTCGGGCGGTCCGACGCCTCGGGCGAAGCGCCCGCATAACTGACCAAACGGCACTAAAGGTTGGCAGGCCCTCTAGGGCTGCTTCGCAGCCCAGCGGGAGCAAGCTCCCTCGCCACAGGGGCACAGGGTATGCCTGCCTTGAGCCCTAGTCCTCGAAGTGAATCGGGCACTGCTGCGCCCCTTCCAGCTTCAACAACTCCTCCACCACCTGCGGCCGGGCCTTGCGCAAGGTCAGGCTGCGGCCGTGGCTGCGCAGGCGTCGGGCTTCCTGGTGGAGCATTTCCACCCCCGAATAATCGATGAAGTTGATCTGCTGGGCCTCGATCACCACCCGTTGCGCTTGCAGCCGTTGCAGGCGCACTTGCAGGTAATGGCTGGCGCCAAAGAAGATCGAGCCCCACACCCGCAGGACGTCGGCGTCGTCCTCGCGAAAATGCTGCACCCGCGGTTGCGAGGTGCGCTTGAGGTAAAAGAACAGCGAAGCCAGCACGCCGGCATAGATGGCGGTTTGCAGCTCCAGCAGCAGCGTGGCCAGGCAGGTCAGGCCCATGACCATGAACTCGGCGTGGCTCACGCGGTACAACGCCCGCAGGGCACGGTGGTCAACCAGGCCCCAGGCGATCAACAGGATGCTGCCCGCCATGGCCGGAATCGGGATGTGGGCGATGAGCGTGGCCCCGGCCAGCGCAAACAGCGCCACCCACAGCGCCGAGAAGATCCCGGCCAGCGGCGAACAGGCACCGGCTTCATAACTGAGGCCGGAGCGGGTAAAGGAACCGGCCGACAGCGATCCGGAGAAAAATCCGCCAATGACGTTGGAAAGCCCCTGCGCCCGAACCTCCTGGTTCGCATCGAGCAACTGCCCCGAGCGTACCGACAATGAGCGCGCGATGGACAAGCTGGTGACCAACCCGAGCATGCCCACCGCGACGGCGCCGGGCAGCAGGCGCAGGATCAACTCCAGGTCCAACGGCAGCGACGCGAGCGGCGGCAGGCGCCCGGCGAAGGCGCTGACCAACGCCACATGCCCGAACATCGCCGGCCACAACCAGACCACCAGGCTGCTGATGACCAGCGCCATCAACAGGCTCGGCCAGCGCGGCAGCAGCCGTTTGAACACGATCCCCAGTGCCAGCGTCCCCAGGCCCAGCAGCAAGGAAGGTTTATCCACAGCCCCGATGTGACTGACCAACTGCATCAACCCCTTCAATGCCGTGGCTTCGTTCGCCAGGTTAAGCCCCAGCAAATTCGGCAATTGCCCCAGCGCGATGACCACCGCCGCCCCCAAGGTGAAGCCGAGCACCACCGAGTGCGAGACGAAATTCACCAACGCCCCGAACCGCAACACCCCCAACAACCACTGGAAAATCCCCGCCAGCACCGTGAGCAAGAGGATCAGGGTGACGTAGTCCTGGGTGGCGGGCACCGCCAGCGGACTGACGCTGGCGTACAGGACGATGGAGATCGCCGCCGTAGGACCGCAGATCAGGTGCCAGGACGACCCCCACAGGCAGGCAATCAACACCGGCACGATCGCCGCGTACAGGCCGTATTCCGGGGGTAAACCGGCAATCAGCGCGTAGGCAATGGACTGCGGCAACGCGAGAATCGCGCCGCTCAGCCCGACGATGAGATCACGCCCGACACTGGCGCGGGTCTGCCGGGGCAGCCAGCTCAGGAACGGGAAAAGTGAATGGAGGGTGGGGATTGCCATGGGGCCTCATGGGTGGGGTTTGCGGGCAAGGGTAACAGGACAAGGCACCGCGCCCCCTGTGGCGAGGGGATTCAAGTGGGAGCAAAGCTTGCTCGCGAAGCAGGCACCTTAATCTCTCAAAGACCGAGTTGTCCTCATCGCGGGCAAGCCTTGCTCCCACTTGAATCCCCTCGCCACAAGAGTTACTCGCCATACCATGGAGGCTTACAGCTTGGCCTTCACCACCGCCAACGCATCCTGGCCATCGGCCGTCTTCACGCCCTCCAGCCATTTATCCAGCACAGCCGGGTTGGCCTTGATCCAGGCCTTGGCCGCTTCGGCGTTGCTGACCTTGTTGTTCACCACGTTCGCCATGATGCTGTTTTCCATGTCCTGGGTGAAACTCAGGTTGGTCAAGAACTTGCCCACGTTCGGGCAGGCCTGTGCATAACCTTTGCGCGTGAGGGTATAGACGCTGCCGGTGTCGCCGAAGTATTTCTCCCCGCCCTTGAGGTAGTGCATTTTGAGCTGCACGTTCATCGGGTGCGGCGTCCAGCCGAGGAAGGTCACGAACTTCTGCTTTTTCACCGCCCGGGAGACTTCCGCCAACATCGCCTGTTCGCTGGACTCCACCAGCTTCCACTCACCCATGTTGAAGTCATTCTTGCTGATGATTTCTTTCAGGGAGAGGTTGGCCGGGGCGCCGGAGCCGATGCCATAGATCTTCTTGTCGAACTTGTCGGCGAATTTGTTCAGGTCCGCAAAGTTATGCACACCCGCGTCCCAGACATAGTCCGGCACGGCCAGGGTGAACTCGGTGCCATCGAGGTTCTTGGCCAGTTGCGTGACGTCGCCGCTGGCCACGAATTTGTCGTAGAACCCCTGCTGCGCCGGCATCCAGTTGCCCAGGAACACATCGACCTGGCCATCCTTGAGGCCGCCAAAGGTGATCGGCACCGCCAGGGTATCGACCTTGGCCTTGTAGCCCATGCCTTCGAGCACGAAGCTGGTGATGGCGTTCGTCGCCGCAATGTCGCTCCAGCCCGGGTCGGCCATCTTCACGGTGTCGCAACTTTGCTCGGCCCAGGCCGAGACACTGCTCAACGCCAACAGCCCAGCGGTCAGTACTGTGGATAACTTTTGCATGTGCGTCCCCTTACGTCATTGGTTTTGGCAGGGTTGTGGATAACGAGCCTTGCGCTCCAGATCATCCAGGTCGATGTGGTTGCGCATGTATTGCTGACTGGCATCCACCCACGGCTGGTGATCCCAGCTCTTGAGTTTGCCCAGGGTCAGCGCCTGGGCCACGAAACGCCGCCGTCGCTGGCTGGCGAGTACTTGTCGATGAAGCGTGGGAATGTCCCACTTGGCGCGGGCTTGCGCGAGAAAATCGGCGAACAGCTGCTGATGTTCCGGGGATTGACTGAGATCCTCGGTTTCCGTCGGGTCGTTGTGCACGTCGAACAGCAGGCACGGGTCGTCTTCGCTGTAGATGAATTTCCAGGGACCGCGCCGGATCATCATCAACGGGCTGACGGTGCCTTCGGCCATGTATTCGCCAAAAACCTCGTCATGCCCGCCCTGCCCTTGCAGGTGCGGCACCAGCGAGCGGCCATCCAGCGGCAGCCCCGGCTCCAGCGCGCCGCCGGCCAATTCCACCAGGGTCGGCAACAGGTCGGCGGTGGACACCGAGGCGCTGACCCGACCGCTGGCGAACTGACCCGGCGCGCTGATCAGCAGCGGGACGCGAGCGGCCATTTCGAACCAGTGCATTTTGTACCAGAGCCCTTTTTCGCCGAGCATGTCCCCATGATCGCCGGAAAAGATGATGATCGTGTCGTCCATCAAGCCGGTGTCTTCCAGGGTTTGCAGCAGCTTGCCGACGTTGCTGTCGATGTAACTGCACGCGCCGAAGTAGGCACGGCGGGCGTCGCGAATCTTATCCACAGGCAGCGGCTTGTCCCACAGGTCATACACCTTCAGCAGCCGTTGGGAATGCGGGTCGAGTTCCGTTTGCGCCGGGGTGTGCGGCAACGGGATGTCATCGTCGTCGTACAGGTCCCAGAAGGCCTTGGGGATCGTGTACGGGTCGTGTGGGTGGGTCATGGAAACGGTCAGGCAAAACGGCTGGTCGCCGTCTTCGCGGATGTGGTCGAACAGGTACTGCTGGGCCTTGAACACCACTTCCTCGTCAAAATCCAGTTGGTTGGTGCGCACGCAAGGCCCCGCCTGCAACACCGACGACATGTTGTGGTACCAGCTGGGCCGCACGTCCGGTTCGTCCCAGTTCACCGCCCAGCCGTAGTCGGCCGGGTAGATGTCGCTGGTCAGGCGTTCTTCGTACCCGTGCAGTTGGTCCGGCCCGCAAAAATGCATCTTGCCGGACAACGCCGTGCGGTAACCGAGGCGACGCAGGTAGTGAGCATAGGTCGGAACGTCTGCTGGGAAATCCGCCGCGTTGTCGTAGGCGCCGATCTTGCTGGGCAACTGGCCGCTCACCAGGGTAAAGCGTGACGGTGCACACAACGGGCTGTTGCAATAAGCCGAGTCGAACACCACGCCCTCGGCGGCCAGGCGCGAGAGATTGGGCAGCTTGATCGGCGACGGACCGTAGATCGGCAACATTGGCGCGGCCATTTGATCGGCCATGATGAAAAGAATGTTCTTGCGCTTCATGTAATCGCGGCATTCCATAGTGGGCAGTTATGCGAGATTGCTGCAATCGAGCATGTGGCCCACAGGTGTTGGGGTAAAGCCCACGCAGGATAATGACTAGGATAAGCACAGCTTATGTATGACGCCCTCGGTGACCTGTCCCTGGATCTGTTCCGCGCCTTCGAGGCCGCCGCTCGCCATCGAAGCTTCACGGCCGCGGCGATTGAACTGGGCACCACCCAACCGGCCATTAGCCAGCAAATCAAGCGCTTGGAAGAACAGCTGGGCACGCGGCTGTTCGATCGCATCTACCGCGGCATCGAACTGACCGAAGTGGGCTCGATCCTGTTCGAGCAAGTCCAGGCCGGTTTGCAGAGCATCGATGCAGGACTCGGCGCGATCACCGCGCAGCATCAGCATGAAGTGCTGCAAGTCGCCACGGATTTCGCCTTCGCCGCCTATTGGCTGATGCCGCGCCTGCATCGCTTCCACGCCGCCAACCCGCAGATAGACGTGAGCCTGGTGACCGGCGAGCGCAACCACGCGATGCTCCGTACAGATATCGACGTAGCCATCCTGTTCGGCGACGGTCGTTTCAAACAAGGCGAAAGTCACTGGTTGTTCAGCGAAGAAGTCTTTCCGGTGTGCAGCCCCTTGCTGCTCAAGGAACGCTCGCTGCCCCTGCCCGCCCAGGTGTTGTCAGAGCTGCCGTTGCTGCACCTGCGCGCGGAAAACAGCAGCAGTTGGTTCGACTGGAGCGGCGTGTTCCGCGAATTGGGCATCACCTCGCCGCCCGCTCCCGGGCAATTGCGTTTCGACAACTACACCTTGCTCATCCAGGCCGCCATTGGCGGCCAGGGAGTCGCCATCGGCTGGCGTCACCTTGTGGATAACTTATTGGCGCAGGGGCTGCTGTGCCGCCCCATTGCCGAAACGGTGCTGTCGCGGCTGGGTTATTACGTGGTCCTGCCCCAACGCAAACGGCGCGGGGCATTGATCCGGCAGTTCGTCGACTGGCTGACGGAAGAACAAGCCAACAGCGCCGACACCCTCACCGGCCTGCCGCTGCCGTCCATTGCTGTTTGATGTGGCGAACCTTCCACTAGACAGTGTGGCGAGGGAGCTTGCTCCCGCTCGGGCGCAGCGCCCGCAAAGAAAGGGGCCGCTCCGCGCCCCAGCGGGAGCAAGCTCCCTCGCCACGGCGCTGGCCCCGGCAACGCTTTGCTTGACCCGCTCCGGGTCGAACAAGTCACCGGTCTTGGTGCGCAGGCCCGGGCGGGGCGCCAGCGCGGTAAGGTCATCGAGAATGGCGATGACTTCATGTTGGCGGCGCAGCATTTCAGCCATCAACGCACCACCGAGGCTGCTCATGGCACCATAGAGCACCACTTTGATGGCCGGGGTTTCGGCATTCTTCATGGCTGTGTTTCCTTTCTTTGCGCGTGTACAGCTCTGACCCGCAGGAAACGAAGAGGGTTCGGCCGCTTTGACAGGGAGTGACAAATGCAACGAATCAAGGGTTATCACGCCCATGTGTATTTCGACGCCAGCACCTTGGATCAGGCGCGGGCGCTGTGCGAAGAGGCGGCGAAACTGTTTCCACTGACCATGGGCCGCGTCCACCAACGCCCGGTCGGCCCGCACCCGGACTGGAGCTGCCAGCTGGCATTCGATCCGCAGTACATCGGCGTGGTCTTGCCGTGGCTGGCACTCAATCGCAAGGGCCTGGTGGTCTTCCTGCACCCGAACACCGGCGATGACCTGGCCGATCACACTGACCATGCGATCTGGATGGGGGCGGTGCGGCCGTTGGATCTTTCGGCGTTCTGATTTATCGGTGGAACACGGATTTGCGGGAGCCCGATTTCTGTGGGAGCAAAGCTTGCTCGCGATAGCGGTGGGCCTGTCACTGCGATGCTGAATGTACCAGCCCAATCGCGAGCAAGCTTTGCTCCCACAGGTTGGACTGGCTCCTTTAGTCAGTTTTGCGCCCACCGATACGCTTGTTCCTACAGAAAATTCTATTGTCCGCAACGAAAGCTGGCTGAAAGCTTGCCCGATTAGGATCGCCCCACTACCGGCAAAAGACCGGTGGCCAGAAAACGGATTTCTACTCGTTTGGCCCTTTTAACAACAACAATGGTGATCCTGATGTCCGCTACTACCTGTCCCGTCGCGCCAACTCCATTCGTCCGTCCCGAGCCCTGCATCCTGCGCTGACCCTTTCGGTTCGCCCTTGCCCGCCGCGCCACGCCTGGAGTATTTCCCATGCTGACTTTCCTTGGCTTTGCCATGGTCATCACGTTCATGTTCCTGATCATGACCAAGCGCCTGTCCGCGCTGATTGCCCTGATCATCATTCCTATTCTGTTTGCCCTGTTCGGCGGTTTTGCGCCGAAGATCGGGCCCATGATGCTCGAAGGCATCACCAAGCTCGCCCCGACCGGGGTGATGCTGATGTTCGCGATTCTCTACTTTGCCCTGATGATCGACTCCGGCCTGTTCGACCCGGCCGTGCGCAAGATCCTCAAGCTGGTCAAGGGTGACCCGCTGAAAGTTTCGGTCGGTACCGCCGTCCTGGCGCTCGTCGTTTCCCTCGATGGTGACGGCGCGACCACTTACATGATCTGCGTGGCCGCGATGCTGCCGCTCTACAGCCGCATCGGCATGAGCCCACGGATCATGGCCGGCCTGATCATCCTCGCCGGTGGCGTGATGAACATGACCCCGTGGGGTGGCCCGACCGCCCGTGCGGCCAGTGCGCTGCACGTGGACCCGTCCGACATCTTCGTGCCGATGATTCCGGCGATGGCCGCCGGTGTGGTGGCGATCCTGATCATTGCCTACTTCTACGGCAAGCGTGAACGTGCGCGTCTGGGTGAGCTGCACCTGATCGGCGACGAGATCGACCACAGCGAAATCAGCGTTTCGCAGTTCCCCGATGCGCGCCGGCCGAAACTGATCTGGTTCAACGGCCTGTTGACCCTGGTCTTGATGGGCACGCTGATCGCTGGCCTGCTGCCGCTGCCCGTGCTGTTCATGGTGGCGTTCAGCATCGCGATGATCGTCAACTACCCTTGCCTGCAACAGCAGAAGGATCGCGTTTCGGCCCACGCCGGCAGTGTGTTGTCGGTGGTCAGTCTGATTTTCGCCGCCGGTATCTTTACAGGTATCCTGTCCGGCACCGGCATGGTCGATGCCATGTCGAAAAGCCTGCTGGCGGTGATCCCTGATTTCCTCGGCCCTTACCTGGCCGTGATTACAGCGCTGGTGAGCATGCCGTTCACGTTCTTCATGTCGAACGACGCGTTTTACTATGGCGTGTTGCCAGTGCTCTCCGAAGCGGCCAGCCACTACGGCATCACCGCGGTGGAAATGGCCCGCGCTTCGATCGTCGGCCAACCGGTCCACCTGCTCAGTCCGCTGGTGCCATCGACCTACCTGCTGGTGGCGCTGGCCGGGATCGAATTCGGTGATCACCAGCGCTTCACCTTGAAGTGGGCAGTGCTGGTCTGCCTGTGCATACTGGTCGCGGCATTGCTGTTGGGGACTTTTCCGCTGTTCAGCACTCTGTAACCATAACGGCATCAAACAACCACGCCGCCAGCTCACCGCTGGCGTCTTGGTTTAACACTCGTTCAAAGGAACTCACATGGAATGGCTGACCAACCCGGAAATCTGGGTTGCCTTCTTCACCCTGACCGCCCTGGAAATCGTCCTGGGCATCGATAACATCATCATGATCTCGATCCTGGTCAGCCGCATGCCCAAGCACATGCAGGCGCGCACCCGGATCTTCGGCCTGGCCCTGGCCATGGTCACGCGGATCATGCTGCTGCTGTCGATCACCTGGGTCATGCGCCTGACCGCCGACCTGTTCGAAGTGCTCGGCCAAGGTATCTCCGGTCGCGACCTGATCCTGTTCTTCGGTGGCCTGTTCCTGCTGTGGAAAAGCTCCCAGGAGATGTACCACGCGCTGGAAGGCGAAGACGAAAGCAACGACGAGCCTTCGGGCAAGGGCGGCAACTTCCTCTACACCATCATCCAGATCGCGATCATCGACATCGTGTTCTCCCTGGACTCGGTCATCACTGCGGTCGGCATGGTCTCCCATGTACCGGTGATGGTCGCCGCGATCATCGTGGCGGTGCTGGTGATGATGCTGGCTTCGGGCACCATCAGTGAGTTCATCGACAAGCACCCGTCGCTGAAGATGCTGGCGCTGTCGTTCCTGCTGGTGGTCGGCACCGTGCTGATCGCCGAGGCGTTCGACGTGCACGTGCCAAAAGGCTACGTCTACTTCGCCATGGCGTTCTCGCTGGCGGTGGAAGCCATCAATATCAAGATGCGCACCGCCATTGCGCGCAAGCGCAAGCAGCAGGATCCGGTGAAACTGCGCAAGGATGTCCCGGGGCAGTGATGACACCCAGGCAATGAACGAAGGGGCTCTTGGAGCCCCTTTTTCATGTCTGCCGGAAAAGTGACCTGATGAAAACCCGCTCCCACATAGGGTGTTGTGGTGGTTCTGCGAATTTGTTCATGACAGATTTATTTCAAAGCATTCTTTAGCTGTGCAATGCTGGCGCTCGAAGCGTTCGCCAACTACAGCTTAAGTACAACAAAGAACCATGTGGCATCGTCAATTTGTCCCTTTGGGGCGTTAACAGGGGGCTTGTCATGCTGACCCTGCTCAATTTGCTCTCCGCCGTGACCCTGCTGATCTGGGGCACGCACATCGTCCGTACCGGCATCTTGCGGGTCTACGGTTCCAACCTGCGCCATGTCATCGGCCAGAACATGGCCCGGCGCTGGCTGGCGTTCCTGGCCGGCATCATGGTCACGGCCATGGTCCAGAGCAGCAACGCCACGGCCATGCTCGTCACGTCCTTCGTCGGCCAAGGCCTGATGGCATTGACCCCGGCCTTGGCGACCATGCTCGGCGCCGACGTCGGGACCGCGCTGATGGCGCGGGTGCTGACCCTCGACCTGTCCTGGCTGTCGCCGTTGCTGATTTTTCTCGGGGTGATTTTTTTCCTGTCGCGCAAACAGACCCGCGTAGGGCAAATGGGTCGGGTCGGCATCGGCCTGGGCCTGATCATCCTGGCGCTGCAACTGATCGTCGAGGCCGCCACCCCCATCACCCATGCCCAGGGCGTGAAGGTGATCTTTGCCTCGCTGACCGGCGATATCCTGCTCGACGCCTTGGTCGGCGCTCTGTTTGCGATGATCTCCTATTCCAGCCTGGCCGCCGTGCTGCTGACCGCGACACTGGCCGGCGCGGCGGTGATCAGCCTGCCGGTGGCCATCGGCCTGGTGATCGGCGCCAACATCGGCAGCGGTGTGCTGGCATTCCTCAGCACCAGCATGCAGAACGCCGCCGGGCGGCGAGTCGCCCTGGGCAGCCTGTTGTACAAGCTGATCGGCTTGTTGCTGATCATCCCGGTGCTCGATCCGCTGGTGCACTGGCTCGACAGCCTGGATTTCAGCGCCCAGGAGACCGTCATCGGTTTCCACCTGCTCTACAACACCGTGCGCTGCTTGGTGCTGCTGCCCAGCGTCGCGCCCATGGCCAGGCTGTGCAATTGGCTGCTGCCGGAGCGGCCGGAAACCAATGGCACGATCAAGCCCCGTCACCTGGACCCCACCGCGTTGGCTACCCCAAGCCTGGCGTTGGCCAACGCGGCCCGGGAAACCTTGCGGATCGGCGACCTGATCGAAAACATGCTCGAAGCCCTGCCAGACGTCCTGCGTGGCCAACAGACGGCGCTCACCCAGGACGTGCGACGCATGAGCGATGACGTCGAAGCCCTGTGCAGCACCATCAAGTTGTACATGGCGCAAATGCCCCGCGAGGACCTCAGCGAGCAGGACAGCCGCCGCTGGGCGGAAATCATCGAGCTGGCGATCAACCTGAAGCTGGCCAGCGACCTCATCGAACGCATGTTGCGCAAGATCCAGCAGCAGAAAACCGCCCAGGGCCGATCCTTCTCCGACGTCGGCGTGGAGGAGCTGGCGGGGCTGCACAGTCACCTGATCGCCAACCTGCGGCTGGGGTTGTCGGTGTTCTTGAGTGCGGACCGGGAGAGCGCACGGCACTTGCTGCGTGAGAAACGTCGCTTTCGGGCGCAGGAAAGACGCATGGCCCACGCCCATGTCAGCCGCCTGCACCGCAAGATCGTACAAAGCCTGGAGACCAGTTCCCTGCACCTGGAGCTAATCGCCGACATGCGCCGCCTGAATTCGCTGTTCTGCGGCAGCGCCTACGTGGTGTTGGAAACGGCCGAGATTGGCGCGCTGGCGGCCGATGAAATTTCCGACATCACTCATTCGCCTTGAACAACTGGCCCATTGATCAGTCAGTAACAGTGGCTTGGGCGTGAAGCCGCTCACGAACCCTGCCTGCTCCCACGGTCATGAGTACTACGTAGACCCGATGTGGGAGCGTGCCCGTTCCGGGCGGCGATCCGACGATGATGGCCAGCCCGGCGCCATGGACCTGCACTCAAGCTGCCAGGAAGCCCTTATGCGTTGTCTGTTGTTCGTCTGTCTCTTGCTCGGCGCACTGCCGGCGGTTGCCCTGGATCGCTTCCAGGTCGAAGGCTATACGCTGCCCAACGGTATGCAATTACTGCTCAAGCCCGGCAGCGAACGCGGCCATGTGGCGATTCGGCTGGTGGTCGGCGTGGGCCTGGATGACTTCCGTTGCGCCGACAAGGAACTGCCGCACCTGCTTGAGCACCTGTTGTTCAGTGGCGTCGACGACAGCGGCGAAGGTGGCCTGGAGGAACGCATGCAGTCGCTGGGCGGCGAGTGGAACGCCTTCACCAGCGACGCCGATACCACGTTCGTCATCGAGGCGCCGGCGAGCAACCAGCGCAAGGTCCTGGACATGCTGCTGGCGTTGCTGACGCGCACGCGCATCGACGAAAAGGCCCTGGCGGCCGCCAAGCAGGTGGTGGAACGCGAGGACGGTGGCCATTACACCCACCTGCAACGCTGGCTCGACCGGCAAGACCTGAGCCACAAGGCCAGCAACCAACTGGCCGTGGAACTGGGCCTGCGCTGCACGGAGCGGGCCGAGGTCGAACGCCTGAGCCTCGCCCGGATCGAACAGGTGCGCAAAGCCTGGTACGCGCCGAACAACATGACCCTGATCGTGGTCGGCGACCTCGATCGCCTGTTGCCTGCCTATCTGGAACGCAGCTTCGGCGCGCTCAAGCCGGTAGAGCCCAGCCCCCACCCGCCACTGCCACAGATCCGCTACAGCGCGGTGACCAAGCGCAACCTGATCCGCGGCCTGGTCGGCAATAGCGCCAAGCTGCATTGGCTGTTCCCCGAGCCCGTGCTGGAACAGCAGCACGATGAAACCTTCGACCTGCTCAAGGACTATCTGGACTGGGCGCTTTATCGCCAGCTGCGCCTAGCTCGCAGCCTGTCCTACGGGCCATGGACGGAGCGAGAAGTGTTCGGCGGCGTAGGCTTTTTCAGCCTGAACGCAGACCTGGCCCGCGAAGACCTGCCGCAGGCCGAGCAGGCGCTCGAAGCGTTGCGCAAAAGCCTGCTCAAGGATGGCCTGGACCCCGCCAGTTTCATGCGCATCAAGCGCGCAGCGATCGCGCACCAAACATGGGCGGTTCAAGGCAACAGCGCCCTGGCCGATTACTACTGGGGCGCCCTGGGCGATTATGAAGACGGCCGCTTCGCCAACCCGGCCGCACGCTTGCAGGCCGTCAGCCTGGAACAGGCCAACCTGGCCCTGCGCGAACTGCTCAAGGACCCGGGCTACCTGCGCATCGAGAAACCGCTGTTCAGTGATGATCAACTGGTCTGGGCATCGGCGGGCCTGGTGGGGTTGCTGCTGGTGGGGTTGGTGGTGTGGCAGGTGCGACGCCGGGCTCGACCGCTTGAGGAATAGGCGTGCAGCGGTATTGCCCGCTCTGTGGGAGCAAAGCTTGCTCGCGATAGCGGTGGGTCTGCTGGCACTGAGGTCGGCTGTGCTGCCGTCATCGCGAGCAAGCTTTGCTCCCACAGTCAGCACCCTCGCCACAAGAATGCTCGTCATGTCGATGCCCTGACGATACTCTGTCGGGGATATTTCCTACGACTTACTGTGAACACGCCCAATGCAAAGCCTGACTCTCCTCATCCAGCGCCTCCTTGAATTGATGAAGCGCTACCCAGGGGTCATTGCACTCGGTGGTTTCATCTCCGGGGTCGGCAGTTTCATGCTGGTGGACCGCCAGCAAGGCCTGGCGACCTGGATCGCGGTCATGATGCTGGTGAGTTGGCTCTGGCTGATGGTGGAGAACAGCATGACCCGGCTGTTCGCGCGGATTTTCAAACGGGAAATCCCCCAGCCGCTGCTGCGTTACGCCACGCAGATGATCCACCAGGAAAGCCTGTTCTTCGTCCTGCCGTTCTTCTTTATCACCACCACCTGGAACAGCAGCCAGCTGATCTTCACCGGCCTGCTCGGGGCGGCGGCGCTGATCTCGATCACCGACCCGCTGTACTACAAATGGCTGGCACCGCGGCGCTGGGCATTCCTGGCGTTGCATACCCTGACGCTGTTCGCCGCCCTGCTCACCGCGTTGCCGGTGATCCTGCACCTGACCACCGACCAGAGCTTCAAGCTGGCGCTGGGCATTGCCATGCTGCTGTCGTTCCCCAGCCTGGCCTCGATCTTCCCGATCCGCACCGTGCGCAACGCCTTGGCGATCTCGTGCATCACCTTGGGCATTGGCGCCACCGGTTGGGTGCTGCGCTCCTGGGTGCCGCCAGCGACGCTGTGGATGACCGAAGTGGCGATCAGCACCCAGGTGGAAGACCGCACGCCGAGCGACAGCCTCAAAGAGGTCAGTGCCGCCCAGATCCGTGGCAATGGCCTGTACGCCTACACCGCCATCAACGCGCCGCGCGGCCTCGACGAGCGGATTTATCACGTCTGGCAGTTCAACGGCAAAGAAGTCGACCGCATCGCCCTGGACATCCATGGCGGGCGCAAGGAAGGCTATCGTGCCTGGACCCACAAGCAGAACTTCCCGGACGATCCGACCGGCAAATGGCAGGTGCGGGTGTTGACGGAAAATGGCCAGATGATCGGCGTGCTGCGCTTTACCGTGAGCGCCGCAGCCGCAGCAAAATGATCGCGGTCGTGGTATTACGTAGCGCTGTTCAAGCCGAACGAGCACGGAGCTTATGACCCCTGCCCCCCACACTGGCAGCGCCCGCCTGGATACGTCTGGTTCTCCGGCACAGCTGTGGGTCAGCGGCGACTGGACGCTGGCCCATTACGCCCAGCTCAAGCGCCTGAGCGAGTCGCTGCGCGGCCAGTACGACGAACACACCCGGATCGACCTCAATGGCCTCGGTGCCCTCGACACCGCCGGCGCCTCGTTGCTGGTGGAACTGCTGGGCTCGGAACGACTGGGCAAGACCGCCGAACACCCCGATTGCAGCTTGCCGGCCGCCGAGCGCGCGTTGTTGCAGACGGTCTATCGCTCGCTGACAGACTTCTGCGTACCGGAAAAAGAGCCGGATGTCAGCGTCGTCACCCAACTGCTGACCCGCATCGGGCTGACCGTGGAGAAGGTCTGGCAGGACCTGATGCAACTGCTCGGTTTTGTTGGCCTGATTCTCCAGACCCTGGCGTGCAACCTGTTGCGTCCGTGGCGCTGGCGCATGACGCCGATGGTCGTTCACATCGAGCAGACCGGCCTGGACGCGGCGCCCATCGTCGCCTTGCTGACGTTCCTGGTGGGCGCGGTGGTGGCGTTCCTCGGGGCGACGGTCCTGGCCGATTTCGGCGCCAGCATCTTTACCGTGGACCTGGTGGCGTTCTCGTTCCTGCGGGAGTTTGGTGTGCTGTTGACGGCCATTCTCATGGCGGGACGCACCGCCAGCGCGTTTACCGCGCAGATCGGCTCGATGAAGGCCAACGAAGAAATCGACGCGATCCGCACCCTGGGTCTCGATCCCGTCGAGTTGCTGGTGGTGCCACGGGTGCTGGCGCTGCTGGTCGCCCTGCCGATGCTGACCTTCCTGGCCATGCTCTCGGGCATCATTGGCGGCGGTGTCGTGTGCGCCCTGGCGCTGGGCATTTCGCCGGCCATGTTCCTGACGCTGTTGCAGTCGGACATCGGCGTGCAGCATTTCCTCGTGGGGATGGTCAAGGCGCCGGTCTTCGCCTTCCTGATCGCCGCCGTGGGCTGCCTGGAGGGCTTCAAGGTCAGCGGCAGCGCCGAGTCGGTCGGGGCCCACACCACGTCCAGCGTGGTGCAGTCGATTTTCGTGGTGATCGTGCTCGATGCCGTGGCCGCGCTGTTCTTCATGGAGATGAACTGGTGAGCCGATCCTTGCGGCCGTCCACCGAGGCGGTGATCCAGGTGCGCGGGCTGTGCAACCGCTTTGGCCGCCAGAGCGTGCATGAAAACCTCGACCTGGACCTGTACAAAGGCGAGATCCTCGCCGTGGTCGGTGGCTCCGGCAGTGGCAAGTCGGTGCTGTTGCGCAGCATCGTCGGCCTGAACCGGTCCAGCGAGGGCGAGGTGCGGGTGTTCGGCGAGGACTTGCCGAGCCTGTCCCAGGAACGCCGCTCGCGGGTGGAACGACGCCTGGGTGTGCTGTTCCAGAAAGGCGCCCTGTTCTCTTCCCTGACCGTGACCGAAAACGTCGCCCTGCCGCTGATCGAACACGCCGGCCTCAGCCGGGCCGACGCCGAGCACCTGGCAGCGGTGAAGCTGGCCTTGGCTGGCTTGCCGTTATCGGCGGCGGACAAATACCCGGCGTCGTTGTCCGGCGGCATGATCAAGCGTGCAGCCCTGGCCCGTGCGCTGGCCCTGGACCCGGACATCCTGTTTCTCGACGAACCCACCGCCGGCCTCGACCCCATCGGCGCGGCGGCGTTCGACCAGTTGATCCTGACCCTGCGCGATGCCCTGGGCTTGAGCGTGTTCCTGGTCACCCACGACCTGGACACCCTCTACACCATCACCGACCGGGTGGCGGTGCTGGCCCAGAAAAAAGTGCTGGTGGCCGATGTCATCGACAAGGTGTCGGAAACCGACGACGCCTGGATTCATGAGTACTTTCATGGCCCTCGCGGCCGCGCGGCGCTGTCGGCCGCTACACAGTCCAACGAGGTTTGACATGGAAACCCGAGCCCATCATGTGCTGATCGGCCTGTTCACCGTCATCGTGGTCGCCAGCGCCCTGCTGTTTGGCCTATGGCTGGCAAAATCCAGCGTGGACAGCGAGTTCAAGTATTACGAAGTGGTCTTCAACGAGGCGGTCAGTGGCTTGTCCCGGGGCAGCTCGGTGGAGTACAGCGGCATCAAGGTCGGCGACGTGGTCAATCTGCGCCTGGACCCGAACGACCCGCGCCGGGTGCTGGCCCATGTGCGCTTGAGCGCCGAAACGCCGGTCAAGCAGGACACCCAGGCCAAGCTGGCCCTGACCGGCATCACCGGCACCTCGATCATCCAGCTCAGTGGCGGCACGCCCCAGAGCCCGGCGCTGAAGGGGCATGACGGCGAACCGCCGATGATCATCGCCGCGCCCTCGCCCATCGCCCGCCTGCTTAACAACAGCGATGACCTGATGACCAGCATCAATCTGCTGTTGCACAACGCCAATGAAGTGTTTTCCTCGGACAACGTCCAGCGCCTGGGCCAGACCCTCGAACACCTGGAACAAACCACCGGGGTCGTGGCCGAGCAGCGCGGCGACATCCGCCAGGCCATGCAGCAGCTGGCGTCCATCAGCAAGCAGGCCAGCGCCACCCTGGAGCAGACCACCGCGTTGATGCGCAACGCCAATGGCCTGCTGGACGACCAAGGCAAAGAGGTCATGGGCAACGCCGGGCAGGCCATACAATCGCTGGCCCGCAGTGCGGCCACCTTCGACAGCCTGCTGAACGACAACCGCGACGCCGTGAACAACGGCATGCAGGGGCTCAATGCCCTGGCGCCTGCGGTGCGTGAACTGCGCGAAACCCTGAGTGCCTTGCGCGGTATTTCCCGGCGCCTGGACGCCAACCCCAGTGGCTACCTGCTGGGCAACGACAAGGACAAGGAGTTCACGCCATGAAGCCGTTCAATCGACTCGTCCACCCGGGCCTGGCGCTGGCAGGATTGATCCTGGTGAGCGGCTGCTCGATCCTGCCCCAGAGCGAACCGGCGGACGTCTACCGCTTGCCCGCCACCCCGGCGCCTGCGGTCTCGGATACGCCGGTCAACTGGTCGTTGCGCCTGGTCAGCCCCCAGGCCAGCGAGGTGCTCAACAGTCCGAAAATCGCGGTCATCCCCCAAGGCAACCTGCTGCGCAGCTACACCGCCTCGCGCTGGAGCGACCCGGCCCCGGTGTTGTTGCGCAACCGCCTGCTCGATGGCTTCGCCCAGGACGGACGCCTCAAGCTATTGAGCGTCGCCGACAGCAACCTGCAAGCGGACCTGGAGTTGGGCGGACAATTGCAGGCCTTCCAGACGGAATACCAGGGGACAGCGGCCAGTGTGGTGATTCGCCTGGACGCGCTGCTGGTGCGCGGGTTCGACCAGCGCATCCTTGCCAGTCGACGTTTTGAAGTGCGCCAGCCGTTGAGCGACGTGAAGGTACCGGCGGTGGTGGACGGCTTTGGCCGCGCCGGTGACCGGCTGACGGCCGACGTGGTGGCCTGGACAGTGGAGCAAGGCCAGCGTTTCGCAACGCCGGCTCAGCCCTGAATCGGCCGGACCGCGGCTCAGGTCAAGCGAAGAACCAGTAGCAGACGCCGATCGCCGACAACACCCCGGCCAGCTCGGCCAGCAGCGCACAGCCCACCGCGTGGCGGGCCCGCTGGATGCCCACGGCGCCGAAATAGACCGCCAGCACGTAGAAGGTGGTTTCGGTGCTGCCCTGGATGGTCGCCGCCACCAGGGCCGGGAAGCTGTCCACGCCGGAAGTCTTCATGGTTTCGATCAGCATCGCCCGTGCCGCGCTGCCGGAGAACGGCTTGACCATGGCGGTCGGCAAGGCATCGACAAAACGGGTGTCCAGGCCGGCCCACTGGACCAAGTGCCGGATGCCGTCCAGGCCGAAATCCAGCGCGCCCGAAGCCCGCAGCACACCGACGGCGCAGAGCATTGCCACAAGGTACGGCAGCAGGTTCTTGGCCACGTCGAAGCCTTCTTTCGCGCCTTCGACGAAGGCCTCGTAGACCTTGACCTTGCGCAGGGCGCCCACCACCAGGAACAGGATGATCAGGCCGAACAGCGTGAGGTTGCCGAGGATCGACGACAGGCTCGCCAGCGCCGTGGCCGAGAGCGTCGCCAACAGCGCCATGAAGCCGCCCAATGCCAGCGCCCCGGGAATCAGGTAGGCCAGTACCACCGGGTCCCACAGCCGCAAGCGCTGCATAAAGGCCACCGACAGCAGCCCCGTCACGGTCGAGCCAGTGGTGGCGATCAGGATCGGCAGGAACACCAGGGTCGGGTCCGGCGCGCCTTGTTGGGCGCGGTACATGAAGATCGTCACCGGCAGCAGCGTCAGCGACGAGGCATTGAGCACCAGGAACAGGATCTGCGCATTGCTGGCAATGGTCGCGCTGGGATTGAGGTCTTGCAGGGCGCGCATGGCCTTCAGGCCAATGGGCGTGGCGGCGTTATCCAGCCCGAGGCCGTTGGCGGCAAAGTTGAGGGTGATCAGGCCGATGGCCGGATGACCGGGCGGCACTTCCGGCATCAACCGTGAAAACAACGGGCCCAGGGCCTTGGCCAGCCAGTCGACGATGCCGGCCTTCTCGGCGATGCGCAGGAACCCCAGCCAGAGGGTCAAGGTGCCGAACAGCAGGACCATCACCTCCACCGACAACTTGGCCATGGCGAAAATGCTTTCCACCATCGCGGCGAAGATCCCGGCATTGCCGCCAACCAGCCATTGCGCCAGCGCCGACACGGCCGCGACGATAAAGAAGCCAAGCCACAGGCCATTGAGCATCAGTGAATTTCCCCCGGAAGATGCCGGGAATGATAGCGGGGCTGGCAGAAACGACAAACCCCGGATTGCTCCGGGGTTTGGTGGTATCGCTGCTGGATGTTCCGCCGCCATCGCGAGCGGGCTCGCTCCCACAGTGGATTTGTGTCGTTCACATATCGTGTGGGAGCAAAGCTTGCTCGCGATAGCGTCGGATCAGTCAGCATTGATGTGGCTGAAACACCGCCATCGCGAGCAAGCTAAGCTCCCACAGGGTCTGCGCAATCAGTTACGGGAAGTTTTCCCCGCCGGCAGCGGCTCCTTGCTGCGCCAGTGCGGCAGGGAGTTCCAGTAGCGCTGGCCCTTGGCATCGTCGTACATGCCTTCCCAACGGGCGACGACCAACACGGCCAGGGCGTTGCCGATCACGTTCAGCGCGGTGCGGGCCATGTCCATGACGCGGTCGACACCGGCGATGAAGGCCAGGCCTTCCAGCGGGATGCCCACGCTGCCCAGGGTCGCCAACAGCACCACGAAGGACACGCCCGGTACGCCGGCGATGCCTTTGGAGGTGACCATCAAGGTCAGCACCAGCAGCAGTTGCTGGCTGATGGACAAGTCGATGCCGTACAGCTGGGCGATGAAGATCGCCGCGATGCTCTGGTACAAGGTCGAACCGTCGAGGTTGAACGAGTAACCGGTAGGCACCACGAAGCTGCAGATGGCTTTCGGCGCACCGTAGGCTTCCATTTTCTCGATCACACGTGGCAGCACCGTTTCGGAGCTGGCGGTGGAGTAGGCCAGCACCAGCTCATCCTTGAAGATGCGAATCAGCTTGATCACCGAGAAGCCGAACAGGCGGGCGATCAGGCCCAACACCACGAAGGCGAAGAAGGCGATGGCGAAGTAAACCAGGATCACCAGTTTCGCCAGCGGCAGCAGGGAGGCGAAGCCGAAGTTGGCGACGGTTACCGCAATCAGGGCGAACACGCCGATCGGGGCGTAGTTCATGATCATGTGGGTGACCTTGAACATGCTTTCCGACACGCCCTGGAACATTTTCACCAGCGGTTCGCGCAGGTCCGCTTGCAGGCTCGACAGACCGAGGCCGAACAACACGGAGAAGAAGATGATCGGCAGCATTTCACCACGCGTCATCGCGGCAAAGATGTTCGACGGGATCAGGTTGAGGATGGTCTGGACGAACGCATGCTCATGCTGGACCTCAGCAGCGGTGGCCTGGTACTTGGAGATATCCACCGTACCCAGGGTGCTCATGTCGATGCCGTTGCCCGGTTGGAAGAAGTTGGCCAGCAGCAGGCCAACGACGATGGCAATGGTGGTGACGATTTCGAAGTAAATGATGGTCTTGAAGCCGATACGCCCGAGTTTCTTGGCGTCGCCCACCCCGGCAATGCCGACGATCAGCGAGGAAATCACGATCGGGATCACGATCATCTTGATCAAGCGGATAAAGATATCGCCTGCCGGTTGCAACACGTTACTGATCCACCAGGCTTTTTCAGCACTGAAATGGTTGAGCAGCGCGCCCAGTGCAATACCGAGCACCAGACCGATGAGGATCTGCCAGGCGAGGCTTAGTTTTGCCTTCTTCATATCATTACCCTTACTTCAGTTGGACACGGGCAAAGGCCATGCGCGGTTCGCCGATGGCGATACGCACACGCTGCCTCTGCCCCCGTATAAGGTCACCCCGAGCACGCATTGCGGCTTACTGGCAGGCGAAAAAAGGCGCAACTATTGCGATGCGGGGGGGGCTCGTCTAATGCCGTAAACGCCTACCCTATGCCGAATCGGCATGAGTCTTGGCGAAAAAAACCTTCGTCCGACCCGGTTCGAATACGACATTCAAGCAGGCATAAGCGCCGTGATCCGACCATTGCAGCGTAGTCGCCTTTATTTTGGCTGCCTGTGAAACCGATGAAACGCGGGCAGGTCGAGTCGCTGCCGGCCAAAGGAATCGTGCCAACATTCTCCGATATACGGTCAGGCGTGGGGAAGGAAGTTCACGGGAGCGAGTCAAAATGCCGCAGCGCGCGGCCCGTAATGATATGTAATCAATCGGCCGCTCTGGCACACGCTTTTTCTGCACAAACAGCTCAGCGCAAGTTCGCCCTGCCTGGGGGGCTTTGCGAACCTGCGTTGCAGCTTTTTCCTGACCCGGCCCTCGCGCAGGCACTCCTTGTGCCCGTAGGTCACTCCGACCCAAAACAGTCAGAACGTCCCGGCCCCCTGGTCATGCAGCGACCCTCCTCGGGTCGTGCAGAGGGAAAAGCAGGGGCTGCCTTTCCCGCTCTCGAAATCAATACCAATTCGGGTCTTTCTTGAGTTGCTCCATTAACAGTTTCTGCATACCGTCATCCGGCTTGCCCAGAAAACGGTATTCGGCATGCCGGGTCGGCGACTTGTCGGCCGGCAGCCCCGCAGGCACTTGCACCCACATCGCGTAGGCGTGTTCCTTGTCGAAACTCACGGCCACGATCAGCCGTTCGCTACGGCAGGTCGCCTGTGTCTCGCACAACGGGCCGACCAGGTACTTGTCACCGTCTTCCTCGACAGCGTTCATCTGATCCGAATCGCCCGACAGGTTCATGACCCATTCCGGCAAACGCTCTTCCTTGCGGATGACGTGCTGCCAGGCCTGGCGGTATTGCGGGTCCGCCTCCAGCAACTGGTTGACCCGCATCTGTCCGTCATTGGCAGCCATTGCCAGGGCGCCACCACCCATGAGTGCGGCGGCAACCAGTGCTTTTAATGCGACGTGCATGATCAACCTCGGCCGCGACGGCCAAAAAAGAAGGAAGCGATGAACATCACCAGGAACACGACAAAGAGAATCTTGGCGATGCCCGTGGCGGTGCCGGCGATACCACCGAAGCCCAGGACTGCAGCGATGATGGCAATGATCAGGAAGGTGATTGCCCAACTCAACATGGTGATTCTCCTTACGCTTTTCTAGTGAGTGAGGGTCTGCCGGTGAGGGTTCCGCGAAAGCGGACGACCGGATCGATCCCTGCGTTAAAACACCCAACGCTCCTGCGTGTCGGTCACAGGCTGAGCCTGGTCGACCTCAATCATTCGCATCGAGGCGGACGCTTGCGCGATGTCGCCCACGGCACTGAAATGACTTTGCGCAGCGCGATGGATCGTCACCGCTGGCGCCTCGGGCCGCTGGCTTGCTTGCCAGAGCAGCCATTGCTGGCCCACCACCAGGGTGACCAGCAACGCCAGGGCAGCCCACAGGCTCTGCTGGATGTGCAGGGAAGAGATGTGAAATCGAGCGCTGCGTTGACGATTCATCCTGCAATTCCTCCCCACCCCGACCGGGTGCGGTGATCTGGTTGAGGCGTAATAAGGCCCGCGTTGATCAAGTTATTGCAGCGCCCGTGCCAGCTTTTTCTTCGAAAAAATCCTTTTACAGTCAATAGGTTATAAAAGATCCACACACGACCGAAGACGCATCCTGCACGATGGCCGCCGTAGGACTCGTGCGTTTTGCACGAAGGATGGAGGGCAGATTGCCGAGGATTTCTTGAATGGCCCGTCGCAATTGCCTGTCGGAACGGGCGAGCTGAATCGTCCGACGCTGGCACGGGGTAAAAAAATGAACTCAAATCAATCTTTTAGCGGTCGGACAGGAGTAGGGCTACGCTCGCAGTGCCGCAGCGCTTAGGAATTAACCATGCAACTTGCCCGATTTTTCTGACACTAACCAACATCATTCATTAAAGGAGCGTAGGAAAAATGGAATCTGCCACCGAGCATCAAGGCCGCATTCTGCTGGTAGACGATGAGTCCGCCATCCTGCGTACGTTCCGTTATTGCCTGGAAGATGAAGGCTACAGCGTCGCCACCGCCAGCAGCGCCGCCCAAGCGGACGCCCTCCTGCAACGCCAGGTGTTCGACCTGTGTTTTCTCGACCTGCGCCTGGGCGAAGACAATGGCCTCGATGTGCTGGCCCAGATGCGTATCCAGGCGCCTTGGATGCGGGTGGTCATCGTCACCGCCCACTCGGCCGTGGACACGGCCGTCGATGCGATCCAGGCCGGGGCGGCCGATTATCTGGTCAAGCCGTGCAGCCCGGACCAACTGCGCCTGGCGACCGCCAAGCAATTGGAGGTACGCCAACTGTCGGCCAGGCTCGAAGCCCTGGAAGGCGAAGTGCGCAAGCCCAAGGACGGCCTCGATTCCCACAGCCCGGCAATGAAGGTCGTCCTCGAAACCGCCCGCCAGGTCGCCAGTACCGACGCCAACATCCTGATCCTGGGCGAGTCCGGCACGGGCAAGGGCGAGTTGGCCCGGGCCATTCATGGCTGGAGCAAACGGGCGAAAAAATCCTGCGTCACCATCAATTGCCCATCGCTGACCACCGAGTTGATGGAGAGCGAATTGTTCGGCCACAGTCGCGGGGCGTTCACCGGCGCCAGCGAAAGCACGCTGGGCCGGGTCAACCAGGCCGATGGCGGCACGCTGTTTCTCGACGAGATTGGCGATTTTCCCCTGACATTGCAGCCTAAATTGCTGCGGTTCATTCAAGACAAGGAATACGAACGGGTAGGTGACCCAGTCACCCGCCGCGCCGACGTGCGGATTCTCGCCGCGACCAACCTCAACCTCGAAGACATGGTCCGCGACGGGCGCTTTCGCGAAGACCTGTTGTACCGCTTGAACGTCATTACCCTGCACCTGCCGCCGCTGCGCGAACGTGCCGAAGACATCCTGACCCTGGCCGACCGCTTCCTGGCACGTTTCGTCAAGGAGTACGCGCGCCCGGCCCGTGGGTTCAGCGACCAGGCGCGCGAAGCGCTGCTGGGTTACCGTTGGCCGGGCAACATCCGCGAGCTGCGCAACGTGGTCGAGCGCGCCAGCATCATCTGTCCCCAGGAAAAGGTCGAAATCAGCCATTTGGGCATGGCCGAGCAACCGATCAACAACGCACCGCGTATCGGCGCCGCGCTGAGCCTCGACGAACTGGAGAAAGCCCACATCGGCGCCGTGCTGGCCACCGCCGACACATTGGACCAGGCCGCCAAGACCTTGGGCATCGATGCCTCCACGCTGTATCGCAAACGCAAGCAATACAACCTGTGAGCGGTACCTTATGAAACTGGCGATGAAGCTGCGCACCCGACTTTTTCTCAGTATCTCAGCCCTGATCACGGTGGCGTTGCTGGGCCTGTTGCTGGGCCTGGTCAGCGTGATGCAGATGGCCAATACCCAGGAACAATCGGTGCGCGACAACTTCATCTTGCTGGACCTGGGACTCAAGCTGCGCCAGACCCTGGGCGATCAATTGATGATCATGCTCGACGAGCGGCCCGACCTGACCAAGCTGGAGCAGTCCAAGGAGCAATACCTGGCGCTGATTGAGGAGGGCATCGCCCACGAACGCGGGCTGGACGATGCGACCACCCACTTCAGCCGGGCCAAAGCCGACTACATGGGGTTTCTCGAAGCGTTCGCCGCGTCTCGCCAATCACCGAGCAAACTCACCGGGATCCAGGACCTCACGGATAAATTCAATGTGTTGCGCAGTGGGCTGATCGAGGGGTATCGGCAGGCCCTGAACAACATCAGCGAGACCCAGACCCGTGCCCGAGACCGGGCGTTGATGATTTCCGGCCTGCTGGGGTTGGTGGGGCTGGCGGTGCTGATCATCGGCTTCATCACTGCCCATGGTGTCGCCCGGCGTTTCGGGTCGCCCATCGAGGCGTTGGCGGCAGCGGCGGACGACATCGGTCAAGGCCATTTCGAGGTGACGCTGCCGACTTCTTCCTACGCCGAGTTGAACCTGCTGGCGCGCCGTTTCGGCGCCATGGCCCAGGCCCTGCGCAAGCATCAGGCGACCAACGTCGACGAATTGCTCGCCGGCCAGCAGCGCTTGCAGGCGGTGCTCGACAGCATCGACGACGGCTTGCTGATCATCGATCGCCAGGGCCGCCTCGAACACCTCAACCCGGTGGCCCAACGTCAACTGGGCTGGGACGAGGAGCGCCTGGGGCTGGGTTTGGGCGAGGCGCTGGGGCACCCGCAACTGGATGAAGAACTGCAACTGGTGCTGCGCGGCGGAACCCTGGAACGCGCCCCGCAAGACCTCGGCATCGAGGTCGACGGCGAGTCGCGGTTGCTGACCTACAGCCTCACCCCCATGAGCCAGGCCCAAGGGCAGATCCTCGGCGCGGTAATGGTGCTGCACGACGTCACCGAACAACGGGCGTTCGAACGGGTCCGCAGTGAATTCGTCCTGCGTGCCTCCCACGAGCTGCGCACGCCGGTGACCGGCATGCACATGGCGTTCGGCCTGTTGCAGGAGCGCCTGCACTTCCCGCCGGAGTCGCGCGAAGCCGACCTGCTCAACACCGTGACCGAAGAAATGCAGCGGTTGATGCAGCTCATCAACGACTTGTTGAATTTCTCTCGCTACCAGAACGGCTTGCAGAAGCTGACCCTGGCCCCTTGTTCCATCGAGGATTTGCTCGAAGCCGCGCGCCTGCGGTTTGCCGCCCAGGCCCAGGCCAAGGGGATCGAGCTGCTGGTGGCGATCCAGGGCCCGCTGCCACGCCTGCACGCTGACGCCCCGCAGCTGGATCGGGTGCTGGACAACCTGATCGACAACGCCCTGCGCCACACCAGCGACCATGGCCAGATTCGCCTCCAGGCCCGCCGCCATGGTGAGCGGGTGATCATCAGCGTCGAGGACAACGGTGAAGGCATTGCCTACGGCCAGCAGGGACGAATCTTCGAACCTTTCGTCCAGGTCGGACGCAAGAAGGGCGGCGCAGGCCTCGGACTGGCGCTGTGTAAAGAAATAGTCCAGCTCCACGGTGGGCGCATGGGCGTTTATTCGAGACCCGGGCAGGGCACACAGTTCTACATGGCCCTGACCGTCTGAGGGCACTTTTCGGACAAACCCTAGGCTTCATCGTCCAGACGCCGCCCAAACCGCCGTCGCCCACGGGTAATCAGCTCGATGAGCTGCACCGCGCTAAGGGCATGGGCAAACAGCCAACCCTGGCCGAACCTCACCCCTTCGCTGCTCAGATAAGACGCCTGGGACTCATGCTCGATGCCTTCGGCGATCACCTTGAGTTGCAGGTCGTGGGCCATGCGAATGATGTGCGGCGCCACGCCACTGCTGGCGGCATCGTGGCCCAGGGCATCGATGAACGCCTTGTCGATCTTCAGGCAATCCACCGGCAGGGTCTGCAAATAGGCGAGGCTGCAATAGCCGGTGCCGAAGTCATCGATCAACACTTGGTGCCCGACGTCGCGCAGCGCTTGCAGGTTCTCCCGGGCGACCAGCACATCGATCAGACCGCGCTCGGTCACTTCGAAGGCAATCTGGTGCGCCGACACCCGATGCCGCGCCAACAGGCGGGCGATCACCTCGCCAATACGCGGCACCATCACATCGCACGCCCCCAGGTTCACCGAAATGTACAACTGGGGGTTGGCCCGCAGCAGCTGACCGAGCTGATCGAACAGCCGCTGCAGGACAAAGTCGGTGATCTGGCGGATTTGCCCGGTGTCCTCGGCCATCGGGATGAACAGGTCCGGGCTGGTCAGGGTGCCGTCCGGTCGTCGCCAGCGCAGCAAGGCCTCGGCACCGACGCAGTTGCGGCTGCGCAGATCGAAGATCGGCTGGTACAGCACCTGCAGCTCACCGCGCCGCAAAGCCCCGTTCAGCTCGGCGTCCATGGACTGGCGATGGCGCGCCAGCAAGAACACCTGGAAACCGATCCCCAGGCCCAGCACCAGGCTGATGGGCAACATCCACCAGGCACTCGGCGGAACATGAAAGCCATCGCGCGGGGCGATCAGCACCAGTTGATACTCCGGGGTGTCGGTGGGCATCCGATAGATCAACCGGGTCTTCGTCACCTGCAAGGCCGGCTTCTTTTTCGCCAGCCAGGGCTCCGTGGGCGGCCAGTACTGTTCGGCGCCCAGCACCGGAATCGCGCGTTGACCGTGGTCCAGGACCACCAGCAGGCTGCCACCGGCGGGCAGATCCACCACGTCGGTCAGATGCCCGCGCGAGGTGGCGACCCGAAAATTACCGCGCCCGAGCATCAACACCGCGCGGTCTTCATCGGGTTCGGTGGTGGTGTTGAGCCAGTAGCTGTAGGTCGGACCGAGGATGTCCGGCGGACGCGCCACCGACAAGCCGCTCTGGCGAGGACGGTTGGAACAGCTGCCGTTGCTGTCGATGTACACCGCCTCATAGACGAAGCGGTAATTGAAGCTGACCTGCCGCAACGTCGCGATCATGTCATCGTCACAGCCGCGCAACGGTTGGTGTTGCAGGTCATCGAGGCTTTCACGCAATTGCCCGAAGAGCTGTTCCAGGCGCTGCACGAAGCGCTCGCCCTGGGCATTCATCTGCTCGCTTTCGCGCAGCTCGATCTGCTGCTTTACGACAAACAGGCTCCCCGCCAGCAACAAGAGCGTACTGAGGATAGCCGCCAGGATCGCCAGGAAAAGAGGGCGATGGAGCCAGCTCTGCAGGGTTTCACGGGCAGCCGTCATCGTGGGTAATCCGAAAGTTACCAATGAGTTATAGCTGCTGTTTTTGAATTGTCGGTGACCGTCAGACGGGCGTCATTATCGGGACTGGTTCAGCACCTGGAGGATCGCCGCACTTTGCGCGTCCGGCGCGCCATCGAAGCGGGTCGGCCGGTAGTGCATCTGGAAGGCCGCCAGCACATGGTGGGTGGCCACATCCCACTCGCCGGTCTGCGGGGTGGGGTAGCCGAGGCGAGCCAACTCGGCCTGGAACCAGCCAGCGCTGGGCAACTGGGCGGCGAAAAGGGCTTGCTGGCGAGCCACGGCCTGTTCGTCCGGCCAGATCCCCAGGCCCTCCTGGGCCAAGCGCTTCCAAGGGAACAGCGGCCCCGGGTCCAGCTTGCGCAAGGGCGCGATGTCGCTGTGGCCGATGATGCCGCGGGCGTTGATGCCGTTGCGCTGGACGATGTCCTTGAGCAAGACGATCAAGGCCTGGATCTGCGCTTCGCTGTAGGGGTACCAGAGGCGCCCGGTGGGCGTATCGACAAAACCCGGATTGACGATTTCGATGCCGACGGAGCTGGAGTTGAGCCAGGTCCGGCCTTCCCATTCGCTTTCCCCGGCGTGCCAGGCCCGGCGGCTCTCATCCACGAGCTTGTAGATGGTCGCGTCTTTATCGTCGCCGATCAGGTAATGGGCGCTGACTTCGCCATGGGTCAGCAAGGCCAGCGACCGCTCCAGCGACGCCGTGGTGTAGTGCACCACCACGAATTGGATGCGGCTGTCCTGGTTAACAGACGGGTGACGGGTATCGAACCGGGGACCGCTGGCACAACCGGCCAACACCAACAGAGCGACAATGAGCGAGACGAATTTCATGGCAAAAAACATTACACATTGGATTTAATGCAACAGTGTAACGTATTGCCCGGCGATGAGCTGGCTCGCGCAAGCAATGACACAAAATGGAACAATTGCCGCTCAGCTCATTTCCACGCGGTTACGTCCGGCATTTTTTGCCCGGTAGAGCGCCTGATCGGCTCTTTTGAGCACAGAATCGCTGCTTTCACCGGGCTTGAAGGCGGTCATGCCCATGGACACCGTGACCGTCACCGGCTCGCCCTTGAAGTGGAACGGGCAGGACTCGATGGCGACACGCAGCTTCTCCGCCAGCTTCGCACCGGCGGCCAACGGTGTGTCAGGCACCAACAGGACGAATTCCTCACCACCAAACCGCGCGATGAAATCGCTGCCGCGCAAGCGCTTGCGCAGGACCGAAGCGATGAGCTTGAGCACCCGGTCACCGGCCAGGTGACCGTAGTTGTCGTTGATTCGCTTGAAATGGTCGAGGTCGAGCATCGCCAGCAACAGGCTGTTGCCATTGCGCTGCCATTGGGCGACTTCATGCTCCAGACGTTCCGACCAGGCGGCGCGGTTGGGCAGCCCGGTCAGCGGGTCGATGAGCGCCTTCTGCCGCTGCTCTTCCAGGTTTTCGCGGATGATCAGCGCATCCTGCTCCATTAACGCCACACGTTCGGCCAGGCTTTTCAGCCGCGCAGAAACCTCCTGCTCGCGCTGGTCGCGTTGCTTCTGATGCTGGTCCATGGTCCCCAGCAAGCCTTCGAGATGGTTTTCCAGCACCTGCTTGAGGCCTTCCAGGTCATCGGCTTGCTGCACGCTGCTTTGCAGGCCGTCCACTTGTTCGCGGATCTGCGAGTCCATTTCCCTGGACGCCGACAGGCTGTCGGCGTGGTCTTCACTGGCGGTCCGCAGGCTGCTCTGGAACGACTCGAGCCGGTCGTTGAGCCGTTGCAGATACGCTTCGAATTCGTGCTGGCCGCTGTCCGTGATCGCCAGCATCAGCACCGCGAGGTCATCGAGGACCGGCAGCAACTCGTACCAGTTCAAGCCGTTCTTCAGCCGTTCACGCATCGCCTCGGCTTGAGGTCGATGCCGCTCGGGCAGGGTCAGGTCGCCCAACAGGCCCAGCAGCGTGTCCTCGATGTGCTTGGCGACCGAACTGTAGGAAGGCTCCGGCGAGTCGGGCAGGGCGTAGTGAGCGTCATCCGGGTCGCCGGTGAGGGCTGGCTCGGCCTCGGCAGGCTGCGGGGCAGGTGCGGCGGGCAGGTCGGCTGCAGGCGCCTCGGGCATCAACTCATCGGGGTTTTCGAGCACGGGCAGCGGTGCGTCCTGGGCGTCCTGAGCGTCAGCCTTGGCGACCGGCTCGGCGGTTTCGGCCAGCTCGGCGGACGGTGCCGCCTCTTCGACGACAGGCGTCGGGGCAGGGCTCGGAGTCGGCGTCGGCGTCGGCGTCGGCGTCGCAGCAGGCTCGATTACCGGCGGCACGAAGGCAACGGGCTCGGAGGGCGCTGGCACTGGCGCTGCGGCTTTGGGCGTCTCTTCCTGCTCCACCTGTGGCGTGGCGGCTGGAGTGGAGGTCGGCGCTGGCGCAACCGTCGTCGCATCGGCCTGCGGGGCTACGGGCGTCGACAGCGACGTCTCGGCCGCCGGCACGACGTCATTCTCTGGCAACAAGGACGTGGCTTGCTCAGGACCGGTGCCACCAAACAGGCGTTGCAGCAGACCGGGTCGATTCGGTTCGGCAGGTGTTTGCAGGGCGCTCAACGCCTTACCCTGCAGGCCGCTCAATTCGCCGAGCAGCAGCGGTATCTCCCGCGCCTGGCCGACCCGGTCCTCCAGTTGCTTGGCAAATTTCTTCAGGGGACGGCTGACTTCCTTGGGCAGCGGCAGGGTTTGCAGCTGTGCAACCAGGGCGGTCAACGCGACGCTCATTTGCTCAACCCGGGTCTCGCGGCGTTGCTCGGAATCGAGCACGGCTTTTTCCAGGCGCGGCAACAGGGCGGCGAGGGCGGCGTCCATGTCATTGGTGCGCACCACCTCGCGCATTTCCTTCATGCATTGATCGACAGCCCTGTCGGTACCTTCAGCGGCCAGGGTGCTGCGCACCAGGCCTCGACGCAGCAAGTCGAGCCGAGCGTCCCAGCGGCGCTCAAGCTTTTCCTGCTGCTCGATACTCTTGAGGTACTTCTCTCTCCAGCGTTCGGCGTCGTCGCTCATTCATCGGATCCGCAAGGGGCAGGACTCAGCGCGGGGAACGCATCAGCCGTGAGCGAACCCGGCAAACGAATTTCAACCGCAACCGGCAGGTGATCGGAAATAGGCTGGGCCAGCACCTCGACACGTTCGAGGGTCAAAGTCGGACTCAGCAGGATATGGTCCAGGCAGCGTTGCGGACGCCAGCTGGGAAACGTCGCTTCCAGTTGCGGGGCCAACAGACCCAGGTCGCGCAAAGGAGACGTGTGCAGCAGGTCGTTGGCATGGGTGTTCATGTCGCCCATCAGGACCTTGTGCTTATAATCGCCGATCAGCTCGCGAATGTAGGCCAACTGCATCGTTCGTGTACGAGCGCCTAGCGCCAGGTGCATCATCACCACCACCAGCGCCTCCGGCCCTTCGCCGAAACGCGCCAGGATCGCCCCGCGCCCCTTGGGGCCCGGCAGCGGGTGGTCTTCGATCGCCCAAGGCCGCAGGCGACTCAACACACCGTTGCTGTGCTGGCCGAGACGTCCCAGGTTGCGATTGAGCTGCTGATACCAATACGGAAACGCACCCAGCTGGGCCAGGTGCTCCACCTGGTTGACGTAGCCGGACCTCAGGCTTCCGCCGTCGGCTTCCTGCAACGCCACCAGATCGAAATCCTTCAGCAGGTCGCCGATTTTCTGCAGGTTACCGGCCCGCCCGGTGTGGGGCAGCAGATGCTGCCAGCCACGGGTCAGGTAGTGCCGGTAGCGTTCGGTGCTGATGCCCACCTGGATGTTGAAGCTGAGCAGTCGCAGGCGGCTTTCAGCGGGCAGCCCCGTGGACGTGACATGATGCTCATTGACCCGCGGTTGATGCAGGCCAACGATACGCTCGGTGCTCCAGCGGGCCATGACGTGGGACTCGCTTAGTTGGCGGCTGCCTTGGTTGCTGCGCGCTCCTTGGCGATCAACTGGTCGGCCAGTTGCAGCGCTTGCTCGGCACCGCCGGCAGAGCCGATGTCAAAGCGATACTTGCCATTGACGATCATGGTCGGTACGCCGGTGATTTCGTATTTCTTCGCCAGATCACGGGCTTTCTTGATCTGACCCTGGATGGCGAAGGAGTCGAAGGTGGCCAGGAACTTGTCCTTGTCCACGCCCTGGGTGGCCAGGAAGGCGGCCATGTCTTCTTTGTCGGTCAGTTTCTTGTGTTCTTTCTGGATGGCGTTGAACACCGCCGCGTGGACCTGGTGCTCGACGCCCATGGCTTCGAGGGTCAGGAACATCTGGCCGTGGGCATCCCAAGGGCCGCCAAACATGGCCGGGATACGCACGAAATTCACGTCGGCAGGCAGCTTCTCGACCCATGGGTTGATGACCGGCTCGAAAGCGTAGCAATGCGGGCAGCCGTACCAGAACAATTCCACGACTTCGATCTTGCCAGGCTCGGCCACCGGAACGGGGTTGGTCAGTTCGACGTAAGGGGCCTTCGACTCTTCGGCGTTGGCTTGGGCAGCCATGCCGAACAGGCTGGCGGCAACGAGCGCGGCGCTGATGATCAGATTACGCATGCTTTACTCCTGGACAATGAGGTGACCTCGCCAAGGGTCTCTTCGAGACGGACCGCGGCGGATTCAAGTTCTTAGTGTAACGGTAGCGGCCACAAAAAAGGGCGGCCAAAGCCACCCTTTTGATGCTTGCATCGACAGATTAATCGAGCGTTAACGTTGCACGGGGTGGACACCCCCTGCAACGCCGCCGCCAGGTTCTTAGTGTAGGCCCTGGATGTAGCTGGCTACTGCCGCGATATCTTCATCGCTCAGCTTGCGAGCGATGGTGCGCATGGTCATCGCGTCACCGTCGTTGGCACGACCACCTTCTTCCTTGCGGAAATCGGTCAGCTGCTTGGCAACGTACTGGGCATGCTGGCCGCCCAGGTGCGGGAAGCCGGCAGCGGCGTTGCCGGAACCGTTAGGCGAGTGGCAGCCGGTGCAGGCTGGCAGGCCTTTGTCGAGGTTGCCGCCACGGAAAATCGCTTCGCCGCGAGCCACGAGCTTAGGATCGGCAGCGCCAACGCTACCCTTCTGGCTGGCGAAATAGGCCGCGATATCCGCCAGGTCCTGATCGCTCAGGTTGGTCAGCAGGCCGGTCATTTCCAGGACGGTGCGCTTGTTCGACTTGATGTCGTTCAGTTGCTTGGTCAGGTAACGCTCGCCCTGGCCCGCCAGTTTTGGAAAGTTTGGCGCCATGCTGTTGCCATCCGGACCATGGCAGGCCCCGCATACGGCCGCTTTCGCCTGGCCGGCAGTGGCGTCACCAGCGGCGTGGGCTACACCGGATATCCCCAGGGTCAACAGCAGACTCACGATCAGTTTGTTCATCAGCTAATCCAACTACGGCTAAGGGTTGAAGAGTTATGGACCGGGTTTACTCGCTCATCCACTGGATGATGGCTCGGTAATCCTCGGCACTGCAGTCCATGCACAAACCACGCGGCGGCATCGCCTTGAAACCCTGGGTCACGTGTTGCACCAGCGTCTCCATACCTTTCGCCAACCTCGGCGTCCAAGCTTCCTGATCGCCCTTGCGGGGCGCCATGGGGAGTTGGCCGGAATGACAGGCACCACAAACACGGTTGTACACAGCTTCCGGATCCTGTGTAGCCTGAGCGCTGTAAAGCGGCATCAAGACACCGGCAGCTAGCAGCCATTTCGTCATAAAACGACCTTTTCAGGGTTGGGAACGAGCTGCGTTCTAGTGCGCAATTTCGGTCGATCGCTCCCGTGTGCTTCATCCTACGCTGGGACAAAGCGCACACAAAATCTGCGGCATTATATACTGGCGTCACTGAAACGGAAACGAACAGCTTGCCGCGTCCATTCCCGACGCCGCCCACATCGGAAATCCCATGCAACTGAAGAACCCCATCCTCGGCCTGTGCCAACAGTCCACCTTCATGCTCAGTGCCGCCAAAGTCGAGCAGTGCCCCGATGACGAAGGCTTCGAGGTGGCGTTTGCCGGGCGCTCCAACGCCGGCAAATCCAGCGCCCTGAACACCCTGACCCACGCCAGCCTGGCCCGCACCTCGAAAACGCCGGGACGCACACAGCTCTTGAACTTCTTCAAGCTAGACGACGAACGCCGTTTGGTCGACTTGCCCGGTTATGGCTACGCCAAAGTGCCGATCCCGCTCAAGCAGCACTGGCAGCGCCACTTGGAAGCCTACCTGGGCAGCCGCGAAAGTCTGAAAGGGCTGATCCTGATGATGGACATCCGCCATCCGATGACCGATTTCGACACGCTGATGCTCGACTGGGCTGTCGCCAGTGGCATGCCGATGCACATCCTGCTGACCAAGGCCGACAAGCTGACCTACGGCGCGGCCAAGAATACCCTGCTCAAGGTTCAGTCGCAGATCCGCAAGGGCTGGGGCGACGCGATCACCATCCAACTGTTTTCGGCGCCCAAGCGCCTGGGCCTGGAAGAGGCCTACACCGTACTGGCCGATTGGATGGAGCTGGCGGACAAGGGCAGCGACGAGGCGCAATAAGCCAAATCCCAGGCAAAAAAAACCCCGGACTTCGTATGGGGAGGGGGAAGTTCGGGGTCCAAGTTCCGGACCGCTAGGGCGGGGTCCAGAATATCTGCCAACACTTAACACAACATAGGAGCATTGAAGGGCTTCACCAGCCATTCAAAATCTCTGAGTAGTGGTTCACGGGTTTAGTTCAGATTATTTTTGGAAATAACCCTAGGAATTTTCCGAACTAAACACACCGTTCGCGTTATGCAGTGATCAATGTGGCGAGGGGATTTATCCCCTCGCCACAGAGTCTACTCACTTCGGCACGACTCAGTGCGCCTCGTCCCAGTTGTTGCCCACGCCCACTTCCACCAGCAGCGGCACGTCGAGCGTGGCGGCGGCGCTCATGTGTTGGCGGATCTCTTCGCGTACCTGGTCGACCAGGTCCTCACGCACCTCCAGCACCAGTTCGTCGTGCACCTGCAAAATGACCTTGGCATCCAGCCCGGACGCCGTCAGCCAGCGGTCCACCGCCACCATGGCTTTCTTGATGATGTCGGCGGCCGTGCCCTGCATTGGCGCGTTGATGGCGGTGCGTTCGGCGCCTTTGCGCAGGGCCGGGTTCTTCGCGTTGATGTCCGGCAAATACAGCCGGCGACCGAAAATGGTCTCGACGAAACCCTGCTCGGCGGCCTGGGCACGGGTGCGCTCCATGTACGCCAGCACGCCCGGGTAGCGGGCGAAATAGCGGTCGATGTAAGCCTGGGACTGCTTACGGTCGACGCCGATCTGCTTGGCCAGGCCGAACGCGCTCATGCCATAGATCAGGCCGAAGTTGATGGCCTTGGCGCTGCGGCGCTGGTCATGGGTGACGGCATCCAGCTCGACGCCAAAAACCTCGGCGGCCGTGGCACGGTGCACGTCCAGGTCATTGCGGAAGGCGTGGAGCAGGCCTTCGTCCTTGGCCAGGTGTGCCATGATCCGCAGTTCGATCTGCGAGTAGTCCGCTGCCAGCAGCTTGTAGCCTTTCGGCGCGACGAACGCCTGGCGAATCCGCCGGCCTTCGGCGGTGCGGATCGGGATGTTCTGCAGGTTCGGGTCGATGGAGGACAAGCGCCCGGTCGCGGCAACGGCTTGCTGGTAATTGGTGTGGACGCGCCCGGTGCGGCTGTTGATCTGTTCCGGCAGGCGATCGGTGTAGGTGCTCTTGAGCTTGCTCAGCGAGCGGTACTGCATCAGCACCTTGGGCAGCGGGTAGTCCTGCTCGGCCAGTTCGGCCAGCACCGCTTCGGCGGTGGAGGCCTGGCCTTTCGCGGTTTTGCTGAGCACCGGCAAGCCGAGTTTTTCGTACAGGATCACGCCCAATTGCTTGGGCGAACCGAGGTTGAATTCCTCGCCGGCAATGGCAAACGCCTCACGCTCCAGCGCCACCAGTTTTTCGCCCAGCTCGACACTTTGCACGCCCAGCAGGTTGGCATCGACCAACGCGCCTTGGCGTTCGATACGCGCCAGCACCGGCATCAGCGGCATCTCGATGTCGTTGAGCACCTTGCCCAGGCTCGGCGTAGCGGCCAGCTTTTCCTGCAAGGCCTGGTGCAGGCGCAAGGTCACGTCGGCGTCTTCGGCGGCATACGGCCCCGCCAGTTCCAGGGCGATCTGGTCGAAGCTCAGCTGCTTGACGCCCTTGCCGGCGATGTCCTGGAAATCGGTCTTGCTCTGGCCCAGGTACTTGAGCGCCAGGCTGTCCATGTCGTGGCGGGTCGCGGTGGAGTCCAGCACGTAGGATTCGAGCATGGTGTCGAAAGCAATGCCCTGGACCTGGATACCGTTGTTCTGGTCACCGCCGATGGCGCAATTGGCCAGGATGTTGGTTTCGAACTTGGCGTGCTGGCCGACCTTGGCTTTGGCCGGGTTTTCCAGCAGCGGCTTGAGGGCCTTGAGCACGGTGTCGCGGTCCAACTGCTCCGGCACGCCCATGTAGGAGTGGGTCAGCGGGACATAAGCCGCCTCGAAAGGGGCCACGGCGAACGATAATCCAACGAGTTGCGCATGCTGGGCATCGCTGCCGTTGGTTTCGGTGACGAACGCAAACAGCGGCGCCTTTTCCAGCTTGGCGAGCCAGGCATCGAAGCGTGCTTGATCGAGAATGACCTCGTACTTGGCCTCGGCCGCGCCGGGCTGTTCGTCGGCGACTTCGACAATGTCCTGGCCGGCGCGCTTGGCGTCCCGCTGGTTTTCTTCGAACCAGCTCTTGAACTCCAGCAACGTGTACAGTTCGGCGAGTTTCTCGTGATCCGGGGCACCCATTTTCAGGTCGTCGAGACCGACGTCCAACGCCACGTCGGTCTTGATGGTCGCCAGCTCGTAGGACAGGAAGGCCATTTCCTTGTGTTCTTCGAGCTTGGCGGCCAGGGTCTTGGCACCACGGATCGGCAGGGTGGCGACGATGTTCAGTTGCGCATACAGCTCGGTCAGGCCGCCGTTGACGCCCACCAGCAGGCCGGATGCGGTTTTCGGCCCGATGCCCGGAACGCCCGGGATGTTGTCGGAAGAATCGCCCATCAGCGCCAGATAATCGATGATCTGCTCGGGAGCGACGCCAAACTTCTCCTTCACGCCAGCCACATCCAGGGCGCTACCGGTCATGGTGTTGACCAAGGTAATGTGCCCGTCGACCAGCTGCGCCATGTCCTTGTCGCCCGTGGAGATCACCACCGGGCGCGAGGCCGCCGCGCTGCTGCGGGCGAGGGTGCCGATCACGTCGTCGGCCTCGACGTTGTCCACGCACAGCAGCGGGAAGCCCAAGGCCTTGACGCTGGCGTGCAGCGGCTCGATCTGCACGCGCATGTCGTCGGGCATGCTCGGGCGGTTGGCCTTGTATTCAGCGTACAGCGCATCGCGAAAAGTCCCACCCTTGGCGTCGAACACCACCGCGAACGGACTGTCCGGATACTGCTTGCGCAGGCTCTTGAGCATGTTCAACACGCCCTTGACCGCACCGGTCGGCAGGCCTTTGGAGGTGGTCAAAGGTGGCAGCGCGTGAAAGGCGCGGTACAGATAAGAAGAACCGTCCACCAGGACGAGGGGCGCTTGGCTCATGAGCAGGATCAACCTTTTCGGCGGGTCCGGGGCTAGAATAGCGGGACCGTTGACGACAAAGGGACAAGGTTATCATGCGTACACTCAATCGCCTGTTACTGGCTGGCTTGTTTGCATTCACCCCGTTGGCCGTGATGGCGGCGGATGACGCACCCTCGGCGGACCCGGACGTCACCATCCGCACCGAAGGCGATAAAACCATTCAGGAGTATCGGCAAAACGGCTTTCTGTACGCGATCAAGGTCACGCCCAAGCATGGCAAGCCATATTTCCTGGTGCGCGCCGATGGCACTGATGCAAACTTCATCCGCTCGGACCAACCGGATATGCTGATCCCGTCATGGAAGATTTTCGAGTGGAAATAGTTTCCTAATTTCAATCGGCGCCCGCCCATGGGCGCCCGTACTGGCAGTTTAACCATGTCTGTGTTCACCCCCCTGGCTCGGCCCGAGCTGGAAACCTTTCTCGCCCCTTACGGGCTTGGCCGTCTGCTTGATTTCCAGGGGATCGCCGCCGGCAGCGAAAACACCAATTTCTTTATCAGCCTGGAGCAGGGCGAATTCGTCCTGACCCTGGTGGAACGCGGCCCAGTGCAGGAAATGCCGTTCTTCATCGAGCTGCTGGACGTGCTGCACGCCGCCGACCTGCCGGTGCCTTACGCCTTGCGCACCACCGACGGCATCGCGCTGCGCGAGCTGGCAGGCAAGCCGGCGCTGCTGCAACCGCGCCTGGCCGGCAAGCACATCAAGCAGGCCAACGCGCAGCACTGCGCCCAGGTCGGCGAATTGCTGGCGCATCTACACCTGGCCACCCAGCACAACATGATCAAGCGCAAGACCGATCGCGGCCTGGACTGGATGCAGGAGGAGGGCAACAAGCTGTTGTCGCACCTCGACACCGAGCCGCGCCGCTTGCTTCAGGCGGCGCTGGATGAAATCGCCATGCAGAAGGTCGGCATCCTCGCGCTGCCCCGCGCCAACATCCACGCGGACCTGTTTCGCGACAACGCCATGTTCGAAGGCACCCACCTGACCGGGTTGATCGACTTCTACAACGCCTGTTCCGGGCCGATGCTGTATGACGTGGCCATTGCCTTGAACGATTGGTGTTCGGATGACGACGGCCTGCTCGACGGCGCCCGGGCGCGGGCATTGCTGGGGGCCTATGCGGCGCTGCGACCGTTCACCGCCGCCGAGGCCGAGCTGTGGCCGACCATGCTGCGCGTGGCGTGCGTGCGGTTCTGGCTGTCACGCCTGATCGCCGCCGAATCGTTTGCCGGGCAGGACGTGCTGATTCACGACCCGATGGAATTCCAGCAGCGGTTGGCGCAGCGGCAGAGTGTGCATACGTTGCTGCCGTTTGCCCTGTAGGTAGGCAGCCGCAAAGCTGAGGGCTGAGGGCTGAGGGCTGTTGTGGCGAGGGAGCTTGCTCCCGCTGGGCCGGTCCGCGTTCGGGCGCAGCAGTCCTAAGATTTTGCGGTCGCTGCGCGACCGAGCGGGAGCAAGCTCCCTCGCCACAGGTTCAGTGCTCGATTGGAGTTATAGCGACTCCAGACACCCCGCCAAATCCCCCCCCAATTTATCCAACAGCTGCTCATACCCCTGCGCCGTCGCCGGGGTGTAGCCGCCCAGTGCATCCAGCTCCGCCAGCTTCACCGGCAGCCCGGCCACCAGGGTTTCGGCCAGGCGCGGGCGCAGCGGCGGTTCGCTGAAGACGCACGTCTTGCCCACTGCCTGCAAACGCGTGCGCATCGCCGCCACGTGCTGGGCGCCGGGCTGGACTTCGGCGGCCACGGCGAACACCCCCGCGTGCTTGAGCCCATAGGTGTCTTCGAAATAGTCGAACGCTTCGTGGAAGACGAAATACGGCTTGCCCGCGATCCCGGCCAGACGCGTCTTCAGGCGCGCATCCAAAGCGTCGAGACGCTGGTTGAACCCCTTGAGGTTGCTTTGATAGCGGGCGGCATTGGCCGGGTCGGCCGCACTCAGGTCAGCGCTCATTTTTGCAGCAATCACCCGCGCATTGATCGGTGAAAGCCACAAATGCGCATCGATCGTGCCGGGGCGGTGGTCGTGATCGTGCTCATCGCCGTCCTCGTCGGTATGGGATTGGCTGTCCTCGGCAAAATGCCGCAACTTGAGCCCTGGCAGGTCCTGCACGGCCACCGAAGGTTGGGTACGACCGTTGAGCACCCGTGGCAGGAAACCTTCCATGTCCGGCCCGATCCAGTAGAGCAGGTCCACCGATTGCACCTTGCGCACGTCCGACGGCCGCAAGGCGTAATGGTGTGGCGAAGCGCCGGGCGGCAACAACACCTCTGGAACGCCCATGCCGTCTTGCACCGCGGCGGCAATCAGCTGCAACGGCTTGATGCTGGTAAGGACTTTGACGTCGGCCTGGGCCGGGCCGATCAGCAGCACACCTGTGACAAAAACGACAAAGAGCGAAAAAAATCGGGACACGATGACCACTCGAAGAGGCGAGAACGGGTAACATAATAACGTCTCTAACAGAACTCGTCGCTGCCCATGCCTATTACCCCCCTTGCCAGTCGCCCCCACGATCACTCCCACTGCGTGCACAGCGCGCTGTCCGAGGCCGACGCCCTCTGCGCGCGCCAAGGGTTGCGCCTGACGGCCCTGCGGCGCCGGGTGCTGGAACTGGTGTGGCAGAGCCACAAGCCGCTGGGCGCCTACGACATTCTGGCGGTGCTCAGTGAGCAGGACGGCCGTCGCGCCGCGCCACCAACGGTCTATCGGGCGCTGGATTTCCTCCTGGAAAACGGCCTGGTCCACCGCATCTCCTCGCTGAACGCCTTCGTCGGCTGCAACCACCCGGAGCACGCCCACCAAGGCCAGTTCCTGATCTGCCGCGAATGCCACGCCGCCATCGAGCTTGAACAAAAATCCATCAGCGACGCCATTGTCGCCAGCGCCAGAGAGGTCGGCTTCGTGGTCGACAGCCAGACCGTCGAAGTGGTCGGCCTGTGTTCCGGTTGCCAGGGGGCCTGATGAGCAACGCGTTGATCCGCCTCGAACAGGTGGCCGTGACCTTCGCCGGACAGAGCGTGCTGGACAACATCCACCTGAGCGTGGAGCCGGGGCAGATCGTCACCTTGATTGGCCCCAACGGCGCCGGCAAGACCACCCTGGTGCGCGCCGTGCTGGGTTTGCTCAAGCCCGACAGCGGCAGCGTCTGGCGCAAGCCGAAGCTGCGGATCGGCTACATGCCGCAAAAGCTCCACGTCGATCCGACGCTGCCGCTGTCGGTCCTGCGCTTTTTGCGCTTGGTGCCTGGGGTGGACCGCGCACGGGCCTTGGCGGCGCTCAACGAAGTCGGCGCCGAGCACGTGATCGACAGCCCGGTCCAAAGCGTTTCCGGCGGCGAGATGCAGCGCGTGTTGCTGGCCCGCGCCCTGCTGCGCGAGCCTGAACTGCTGGTGCTCGACGAACCGGTGCAAGGCGTCGACGTGGCGGGCCAGGCCGAGCTGTACAGCCTGATCACCCGCCTGCGCGACCGTCACGGCTGCGGCGTGCTGATGGTCTCCCACGACCTGCACCTGGTGATGAGCACCACCGACCAAGTGGTCTGCCTCAACCGCCACGTCTGCTGCTCCGGGCATCCCGAACACGTCAGCGGCGACCCGGCGTTCGTCGAGCTGTTCGGCAAGAACGCCGCCAGCCTGGCGATTTATCACCACCATCATGACCACGCCCACGACCTGCACGGTTCGGTGGTCATTGGTGCCCCTGTGACACCCCACGTTCATGGAGATGGCTGCAAGCATGGCTGACTTTCTGTTGTACGCCCTGCTCGCAGGCCTGGCCCTCGCACTGGTGGCCGGCCCCCTGGGCTCGTTCGTGGTCTGGCGGCGCATGGCCTATTTCGGCGACACCTTGTCCCACGCGGCGTTGCTCGGCGTGGCCCTCGGCTTTCTGCTGGACATCAGCCCGACGGTGGCGGTGACCGTCGGCTGCCTGCTGCTCGCCGTGGTGCTGGTGACCTTGCAACAGCGCCAACCGCTGGCGTCCGACACGCTGCTGGGCATCTTGGCGCCGAGCACGCTGTCCCTCGGGCTGGTGGTGCTGAGCTTCATGCATGAAGTGCGGATCGACCTGATGGCCTATCTGTTCGGCGACCTGTTGGCCATCAGCCCGATGGACCTGGCGTGGATCCTCGGCGGCAGCGCGACGGTGCTGTTGCTGCTGGTGGCGCTCTGGCGTCCCTTGCTGGCCGTGACCGTGCACGAAGAGCTGGCGCGGGTCGAAGGCCTGCCGGTGACGAGTCTGCGCCTGACGCTGATGCTGCTGATTGCCGTGGTCATCGCCGTGGCGATGAAAATCGTCGGGGTGCTGCTGATCACCTCCTTGTTGATCATCCCGGCGGCTGCGGCACAACGTCACGCCCGCTCCCCGGAACAGATGGCCCTGGGCGCAAGCCTGCTGGGCATGCTCGCGGTGTGCGGCGGGCTGGCCTTGTCGTGGTTCAAGGACACCCCGGCCGGCCCATCGATCGTGGTCAGCGCCGCCGGATTGTTTCTGCTGAGTTTTGTCCTGCCTCGTCGAGGGGTGTAGACTTGCTCGCTTTTTGCGCAATTAGAGAGTCGCAGGAATGAAGCCGTTCGCCTCCCGTTATCTGCTCCTTGTCGCATTTTCCCTGCTGCTGGGCGCCTGCCAGAGCCCACCGCCGGTCGCCGAGGCCCCCGACACCCGGGGCCCGGCCATTGCGCAGCTTGAGCAAAGCCTGGCCAGCAATGAGCTGGCCACCGCTGAAGACCAGCTGGCCGCGTTGCAGGCCCAATCGCCGGAAGATGCGTCGTTGGAACCCTTCCAGCGGCAACTGGCCGAGGCGTACCTGCGCCGCAGCCAGATCGACCTGCAAAAAGGCGATGTCAACGCCGCCGCCACCGCCCTGAGCCGTGCCCGCGCCTTGATGCCCAAGGCCCCGGCGCTGACCGGCGAGGTCAACAGCGCCATCGCCGAAGCCCGCAAGGCCGACCTGGAAAAAGCCGAGGCCGACCTCAAGGCCGCCGAAGCCAAACCCGTCGCCAAACTGATCGACCCCAGTGCAGAAAGCACGACGATTGCGCTGAACATCGGCGATATGCAGCAACTGCGCCGGCAACTGGATGCTATCGCGACGGACGTGGTGAACTTCCACTGCGATGTCAGCATCCAGGCGCCGCGGACCGATGACTATCCGTGGCTGGCGACATTGCTGACCAAGCGCGTGAAAAAACTCGACCCAGGGTTTGATCTGAAGCTGCAGAAGCAGATTTTGCGCAGCGTGCCTGCGCAGATGGTGCTGACACCGCGTAAGCCCTGAAAGCATCGCGAGCAAGCCCGCTCCTACACTGTATCGGTGGTGTGCTGAGCCTCGGCGGCTAGCACAGAACCCTGTGGGAGCGGGCTTGCTCGCGAAAGCGTCCCCCCAGTCACCCTCGCGTCAAGCCGGCACCGCCTTAGCCTTGGGCTCCCGCATCCAAACCCGGTGCTGGGCAATCGCCGCAAAAAACCGCGAAAAATTGCTCGCTTCCGCGTCCTCGATCAACCCCGCATCCACCTCCAGCTTCAACTCCACCAGCAACTGCCGGGCCTCGCCATGAAGCCCAATGGCCTTCAAATGCTTGTAGGCCTCCAGCACGTAGTGCAACGCCACGCCATCACGACTCAAGGCCTTGATCGACTCCGCGCCGCCCGGCACGAACACCGCATCGAAGGCAATCGACGGCAACCCTTCCATGGACGAATCCACCGCCAGCACCTGCCCATCGGCAGTGGTCACCGGCGCCGACGTCGGCCCGAGGACCTTGGCGTGAGCGCCCTCGACCATCAGCGCCTGCCTGAGCGTATGGATGATCGCCCCATCGACGCCGTTCGCCACCAACACCGCCACTTTTCGCGTCTTGATGTCGCCGGACAACAAGTTCGCCTGGCTCAACGCCGGCGACTGCTCCAGGGAAGGCGTCGGTACATCGACGGTGCCGCAGGTCGGCGCCGGCAACCCCAGGTTTTTCGCCACCCGCGCCGCCAGTTCCAGGTCGATATTGGCAAGGATCTCATTCACCTGGCGCACCCGGATGAACTCGCGCTCCACCTTGCCCAATTCGAAACTGTAGGCGGCAATGATGTGCTCCTGCTCGTGGGCGCTCATGCTCTTGTAGAACAACCGCGCCTGGGAAAAGTGATCGCCGAACGACTCGCTGCGCTGGCGGATCTTGTAAGCATCGATCCGCTCCGGATAGCTTTCAAACCCGCCGTCCACAGGGCCCGGCGGGGTTTCCTTCGGCCAGCCGCCGTCGATGGAGTTCGGCTCGTAGGACGTGCGCCCCTTGTCGATGGTGGACCGGTGCATGGCATCGCGCTGGCCGTTGTGCACCGGGGTGATCGCACGGTTGATCGGCAGCTCATGAAAATTCGGCCCGCCGAGTCGGCTGATTTGCGTGTCGGTGTAGGAAAACAGCCGGCCTTGCAGCAGCGGATCGTTGGAAAAGTCGATGCCCGGCACGATGTGTCCCGGGCAGAACGCCACTTGCTCGACCTCGGCAAAAAAGTTGTCCGGGTTGCGGTTCAACACCATCTTGCCCAACGGCGTGATGGGCACCAGCTCTTCGGGGATGAGCTTGGTCGGGTCGAGCAGGTCGAAATCGAACTTGTGTTCATCTTCCTCGGCAACAACCTGGACGCCGAACTCCCATTCCGGGTAGTCGCCCATCTCGATCGCTTCCCACAGGTCGCGACGGTGATAGTCGGTGTCCTTGCCCGCGAGTTTCTGCGCTTCGTCCCACACCAATGAACAGGTGCCGGCCTTGGGTCGCCAATGGAATTTGACGAAACTGCTGCGGCCTTCCGCATTGATCATCCGAAACGTGTGCACGCCAAACCCCTGCATGGTGCGCAGGCTTTTTGGGATGGCGCGGTCGGACATCGCCCAAATCACCATGTGCGCCGACTCCGGCACCAGCGAGACGAAATCCCAGAACGTGTCGTGAGCCGAACCGCCGGTGGGGATTTCATTGTGGGGCTCGGGTTTGACCGCGTGGACAAAATCCGGGAACTTGACGGCATCCTGGATGAAAAACACCGGCATGTTGTTGCCTACCAGATCGAAATTGCCCTCATCGGTAAAGAACTTCACTGCAAAGCCACGCACGTCCCGCACGGTGTCGCCGGAGCCGCGTGGCCCCTGCACCGTGGAAAAACGCACGAACACCGGGGTTTGTTTGCTCGGATCCTGTAGGAAACCGGCTTTGGTCAAGGCCGAATGGGCCTCATACGCTTGAAAATAGCCATGGGCGCCCGTGCCCCGGGCGTGAACAATGCGCTCGGGAATGCGCTCATGGTCAAAATGCGTGATCTTTTCACGCATGATGAAGTCTTCCAGCAAAGAAGGCCCACGGGGGCCAGCGCGCAGGGTGTTCTGGTTATCGGCGATCTTCACGCCCTGGTTGGTGCGCAACGCCTGTTCGGTGGCGTCGGCGCGAAACGCTTCCAGGCTGTCGAGCTTGGCGTTGGTGTTAGCGCGGTCCAGGGTGTCGGTGCCGGCCAGTTGGCTCGGGGTGGAGGTGGGCTTGTCGGTACTCATCAGGCATAACTCCTCATGGGCCAGGCGCAGGACCTGGGCATTTTCGAGTGGCTTTAAGGAGTGACCGACACCGTTTGGCCGCGTTCCTTTTTTATGCCTTTGATCGCGTTATTGCCAATTGGCAGGTTGATCGGCAAATAAATGCTAAGAACCTCTATACGGACAGGCTAAAATGCGCGCCCGGCTAACCGCTGATCCTATTCCAACGCGCCCCACAAGGTTCGCTACGTGATCGAGTTTCAAAACGTTTATAAAACCTACCGGGTCGCCGGTAAGGAAATCCCCGCGCTGCACCCGACCAGTCTGACGATTGAGAACGGTCAGGTCTTCGGCCTCATCGGCCATTCCGGTGCGGGAAAAAGTACCCTGCTGCGCCTGATCAATCGCCTGGAAGACACCAGCGGCGGCAAGATCATCGTCGACGGCGAGGAAGTCACCGCCCTGGACGCCAACGGCCTGCGGCGTTTCCGCCAGCAAGTCGGGATGATTTTCCAGCACTTCAACCTGCTGGCGTCCAAGACCGTGGCCGACAACGTGGCGCTGCCCCTGACGCTGGCCGGCGAATTGTCCCACAGCGAAATCGACCAACGGGTCGCCGAACTGCTGGCACGGGTGGGTTTGTCCGACCACGCCAAGAAATATCCGGCGCAACTGTCCGGTGGCCAGAAACAGCGCGTCGGCATCGCCCGAGCCCTGGCGACCAAGCCCAAGATCCTGCTGTGCGACGAAGCCACCAGCGCCCTCGACCCGCAAACCACCGCCTCGGTGCTGCAATTGCTGGCCGAGATCAACCGCGAACTGAAACTGACCATCGTGCTGATCACCCATGAAATGGACGTGATCCGTCGCGTTTGCGACCAAGTGGCGGTGATGGATGCCGGCGTGATCGTCGAAAAAGGCCCCGTGGCCGACGTGTTCCTGCACCCCAAGCACCCGACCACCAAGCGTTTTGTCCAGGAAGACGAGCAGATCGACGAAGGCGAACAGCGCGACGACTTTGCCCACGTACCGGGGCGCATCGTGCGTCTGACCTTCCAGGGCGATTCCACCTACGCGCCGCTGCTCGGCACCGTCGCCCGCGAAACGGGCGTGGACTACAGCATCCTGGCCGGCCGAATCGACCGAATCAAAGACACCCCCTACGGGCAACTGACCCTCGCCATCACCGGCGGTGACCTGGAGGCGGCGTTTGCCCGCTTCAGCGCGGCCGATGTCCACATGGAGGTGCTGCGCTGATGGAACTGCTGACGAATTTCTTTGTAAACATCGACTGGCTGGAAATCTGGCTGGCCACCGGCGACACCTTCCTCATGCTGTTCGGTTCGCTGCTGTTCACCGTGCTGCTCGGCCTGCCGCTGGGCGTGCTGCTGTTCCTGTGCAGCCCACGCCAGTTGCTCGAAGCCCGGGGCGTTTATGCGCTGCTGTCGCTGATCGTCAACATCCTGCGTTCGCTGCCGTTCATCATCCTGTTGATCGTGATGATCCCGTTCACGGTATTGATTACCGGCACGTCCCTGGGTGTGGCCGGGGCCATTCCGCCATTGGTAGTGGGCGCGACACCGTTCTTCGCCCGCCTGGTGGAAACCGCCCTGCGCGAAGTCGATCGCGGCATCATCGAAGCGACCCAGGCCATGGGCGCGACCACCCGGCAGATCATCGTCAACGCCTTGCTGCCGGAAGCCCGCCCGGGCATTTTCGCCGCGATTACGGTCACGGCCATTACGCTGGTTTCCTACACGGCCATGGCCGGTGTGGTCGGTGCCGGTGGCTTGGGCGACCTGGCGATTCGTTTCGGTTACCAGCGTTTCCAGACCGATGTAATGGTGGTCACCGTGGTGTTGCTGCTGGTGCTGGTCCAGGTGCTGCAAACCGTGGGCGATAAACTGGTTGTGCATTTCTCTAGAAAATAAAGGCCTTGCGCCAATAACCATGAGCCGGCCATCCGCGGCGCCCAGAGCAGGCGCCGCAAGCGGGCACACACAAGGAGTTTGCTGAATGAAAAAGCTACTGGTTGCCTTCGCTGCCGCTGCAGCGTTTTCCGCCCATGCCGCCGACACCCTGACCGTCGCGGCCACGCCGGTTCCGCACGCGGAAATCCTCGAATTCGTCAAGCCGGCCCTGGCCAAGGAAGGCGTGGACCTCAAGGTCAAAGTCTTCACCGACTACATCCAGCCCAACGTCCAAGTCGCCGAAAAGCGCCTGGACGCCAACTTCTTCCAACACCAGCCGTACCTGGATGAATTCAACAAGGCCAAGGGCACCCACCTGGTGAGCGTCGCCGGCGTACACCTGGAACCGTTGGGTGCGTACTCCAGCAAGTACAAAAAACTCGAAGAACTGCCAGGCGGCGCCAACGTCGTCATCCCCAACGACGCCACCAACGGCGGCCGCGCGCTGCTGCTGCTGGCCAAGGCTGGCGTGATCAAGCTGAAGGACTCGGGCAACATCCTGTCGACTACCAAGGACATTGTTGAAAACCCGAAGGACCTGAAATTCCGTGAACTGGAAGCGGCGACTATTCCGCGAGTGCTGACTCAGGTGGATCTGGCGTTGATCAATACCAACTATGCGTTGGAGGCGAAGCTGGATCCTTCCAAGGATGCGCTGGTGATTGAAGGCAGCGACTCGCCGTATGTGAACATCCTGGTGGCGCGTGAGGATGATAAGGACAGTGAGGCGATGAAGAAGCTGGTGGCGGCTTTGCATACGCCGGAAGTGAAGAAATTCATTCTTGAGAAGTACAAAGGGGCGGTTTTGCCGGCTTTTTGATTTGAATGGGTTGTGAAGAAAACGGGGCTGCGTGGGAATGCAGGCCCGTTTTTTTAGAATGTTGATGACATTGCACAGAACTCAGTCATAGCAGAATGGATAGTCCCATCCGGCCAATAAGAAACATCAATAAAAAAAGAAACAGTATCCGAATTAGCCCACTCCCATATCGCAAAGCTAGAAAAGTACCCGTCAGGGCGCCCGCCATATTACACACCGCGACCAATCCACCGATTGCCCATAGCACATGACCAGAAGGTATAAAAAATAGCAGTGCTGCGCTAAAAGTTCCCAAGTTAACCAGTTTTGCTGACGCGGATGCGTTCAGAAAATCGTAGCCGAAATATTTAACAAAGATAAATAACAGAAGACTGCCGCTGCCAGGGCCAAAAACCCCATCATAAAACCCAACTACCCCGCCAAAAATAATCCCAAGAAAAATCTCTCTGGGGCCGCATTGAACACTCGTGTGAACACGACCTAGATCTTTTTTTGCAAATGTATAAATGGCCATCGCCACCAATACAGAAAGTACAACATATTCCATAATCGCCTTCGGAACGAGCGAAACGGAAAGTGCCCCCATAAACGAAAATACAAAAGCGGAAACCATCGTCGGAAGCATGAGCTTCCAAACAATTTTTATTCTTTTCACGTAACTAAATATAGAAGAAATATTTCCAACAAGAACAGCCAGCTTGTTAGTTCCAAAAACAGTGCTTAACGAGTGCTGAGGCAATGCATGGAGGAGGGCAGGTACTTGCACCAGGCCCCCTCCACCCACAGCGGCATCGATCATCCCCCCGCAGAAAGCAAAAAATCCGAGTGCAACCATGGCGTATTCAATTTGCATAAGCATTATCCACCCTTAACTTCATAGCTTCGCTATGCATCGTTGCCGAATTAAAAATTCGAACATGCACAGAAATTTTAAACTCTTGATAAGCATGGAGTTGATCAAAGCAAATTAATATCAACCAGGATTAACTTCATATATCTCCGTCTGTTCATGTCGTCAAAAGTCACGCTGAGAGGGGGAATGCTTAATCAACACATAACTGCTGCTCTTCGTACATTACAACAGTGCTTCATGCAGGGCATGGAAAGCTTTTCCAGCACGTTGGTTGTAATCAAGCATGACGCCCTTGAGCTTATCAATATCAAGCCTCAGGTCGACTAGGCGACCGAAAGCTTGCGCTGCGGCTAAAGCATGCAGCCCATGCTTGTTTTCTATCTCCCCAGAATGCGCCATGACATAGCCTTTTGCTTCGCGAAGACTTTTGACGTTATTGCTCAATGAAGCATTCACAGAAATTAACTTTTCTTCGATATATTGAGCGATAAAATTGTACTCACGTCCATTCCAAAGCTCTGAAGAGATTGAAACCATCATGGCATCCATGATGGCTTGTTTATGCTCTATTGAGTCCATGGCAGCTCTATGCTTCTTCACACCTACTTTGTAAAGAAAATCAGAAAAAATATTACACTCGTTAACGGCATATTGACTCTCTACCCAACCTGTAGCACCAAAGGCGGCAGTCATGTAGGAATACATACCATCATGCCCCTCATGCCCAAGACCGAAATCGTCTTTAGCAACTTCATGCATATGCGCCAAAATAATGTTGTATCCCATTTGTCTTTCAGTAGAGATAGAGACAGCGTCTGCGGACAAACGCATGATTGTTTTTGCAGAAACCAGACTCGTAGTTTTGTGAGTTTCGTTCCACCCATTAAAGAATTTTAGGACTCCCACATCGGTTTGGTCTTTTTTAAGAAATGTTTGAAAAGCGTGTTCAGCCTCGAACTGAGCATCTTGTGTAATGGGGTGACAAAGGACTTCGCGCATCGCATTTTGAATTTCACCAACTTGTTCGATCTGCGCAGGCAGGGGGGCCCGACGGTGTCCATCCGAGATCAATCTTCCGGGTATCTTCAAATTTTTCAGATGTCTAGGTAATGCCTCAATAAAAACCTCGCCAAACTCGTGCATAGACAAAAATTTTTCGGAGATGTTAATGCGGTTGCGAGATAAAAATGAATTCATGATTTAGCCTTAATCTTTAAAATTTTATAAAGGCAACGATCTAAGATTCAAGCCGCCATTAAGTGCATGCAAACGATAGAAACTATAGACACGGCGCACAAGCCAGCGGATTCCGGCGTAGCTGTAGGCAAAGGCGCAAGGGTAAGTAGCTCGGCGGAAAGGTTGATGGTAGGAGGATAAACAGGGGACCGTTATTGGCCTGTAGTTCGTAAATGAAGGACAATTGCGGCTGACCGCCTTGGGTATGAGGCAGCAGGTATGGGGTTCGTCTATAGGAATGAGGGAGCTTTTAAAGCTGTTGCACCCAACAGGGAATGAACCCCATGTGCGCCGAGAAGGGAGCGCTTTAGCCCTAGATGAGCGCCCCAACAAAGCACACCCGACGCATAGCGTCGGGTTTTCGTTGATGGCTATCTACCTGTTACCTCGGATCGACGTTATCCAACACCCGATTCGCCAGCAATGAACTCAGCTCAATCAGTTGCTGGACGCCTAGAAGGATATGACGGCGAGGACCTTCCAGGTCGAAGGCCAGGTTGCTGACCATCGCGTCGGCTGCTGCCAGCGTTTCGCTGAGGTTGGCGAGGAGGGATTCGTTGTCGGCGTTTTTTGCGACGGTGAAGAGCTGGCCCGGTTGGGACGCATCTTCGGTCTTTTCCGGTTTTGGTAGCAGGTAGTAATCCAAGGTGCGTTTGGCGGCTTCGTCGTGCTTTTTAGCCTGGGATTTTGTGTACCGGGAAGTGTGATCCGTCTCTGGCGGATTCGGCGTAGGTTTGAACATGAGCTAAGTCCTGTAGGTGATGCCGCAACCCTTTAGCTACTAAACAGAAGGGTGGCAGCTGTACGCAGGTTAGTAGACCGGGGACTCAGCAAAGCCGGCGCGCCCGAGGGCGCCCTGCGCACAGCCGCCATCAAATACAGGTATGGAAATACCTGACTGACAGGAGCCTTGCACCTTACTAAATACCTCGGGCTACTAAACCCGACCACTGATGGGCAGTGGCAGGGAAACGATAGAACCCGGGGGCAAGGCGCACAAGCGGGCGGATTCTGGCGTAGTTGTAGGCAAAGGCGCAAGGTTGGGTAGCCTCGTGGAAGGCTTGGGGCGGGAGGATAAACAGGTGGTGTTTATGACCTGTAGTTCGGGGCTAGAGGGATGCTTGCGAATGGGCCGCATGGCTGGTGGGGTTGGTCTGTAGGAATGTGTTTGGCTGGTTTGGGGCTGCTGCGCCCGAACGCGGACCGGTCCAGCGGGAGCAAGCTCCCTCGCCACGGACTTTTTGTTGCATGGAGATTTTTGGGGTTGCTGCGCGACCCAGCGGGGATAAATCCCCTCGCCACAAAGGGCTGCGTTACGTGGCTCGATGGTGTGGATAAGCGCCGCTGCAATCAAGGAGCTGGAGGCCATAGGATCCGCTTCATTGTTCTCCGACCCTCATGATAGATTCACCGCCGCGACCTCTAATGAATAGAGGGCATTCAGGGAGAGAAGTGAGTGATCAAGTCTTTGTTGGTTGGAGGATTGCTGGCAATGGCATCCGCGTCGGCATTTGCGATGAGTTGCGATAACCCTCGAAACGCCTACGACAGAACCTATTGCGCTTCGTTGAAAATGGTTCAGTCGGATCAGGAAATCAATGATCAGTACAAGAAGACGATGGGGGCTCTGAACCCGGAGCAGAAGAAAAAAGTGAAAGCCGCTCAAATCCAGTGGATCAAGAATCGTGACAGCGCCTGTTCCAACGATGGCCTGCTCTACCTGGACTGTGCCAACGAGAAGACCGAGGCGCGTATCGTCATACTCAAGGCTGTCGAGCGCGAGTGCCGTGCTGCCGGTTGCGATGACGCCAAGCTGTCGCAAGTCGAGTAAGCCGTAAGCAATGAGCACGTGGGCTTGCTCTCGCTCCTTCAAGATTGCGCGCTATCCCTTTTGCACCCCCGTGACTCACTCGCGGGGTCGGAATAAGCGGACATCTATCGCTAACTAGAGGCGATAGGACAAGTGAAAAGTCGTACCCCAGGAAAACCCGACACCAAGGTGTCGGGTTTTTTTATGGGGGGAAGTTTATCTGGCATCCGGTCTGGCCATGGCGTCGGTGGGCAAGTATTGATTGGGGTTGCTGCGCAACCCAGCGGGAGCAAGCTCCCTCGCCACAGGGGTTGGGGGAGGCCTTTTGGGATTGCTGCGCAACCAGCGGGGATGAATCCCTCGCCACAGGGGCGTTGTGTCGTGTAATCGTCTTGCTATTGAAAGAAGCGGAGGCGATGCTTTCGGGGTTTTACGGGCGGTTACGCTGTATTCGGTTGTTTGCGTTAGTGGCAGGGTGCCACAATGGTTTTTTGGTTGCTTCATGATCAGGTGGTTTACATGGATTTTCCGAGATCTCGGAGTGCCCCAGATCTTTTCATCGCCAAGCAGGTGCGGACTGATCGGTTACAGCAACTTTTTCGCCAATCCGTTTCGGCGGTTTTCGGCAGTTATCTCGCGGCGATCATGCTCAGTTGGCTGTGTTGGGATCGTTTTGAGCACAGCGCCATTCTTGGGTGGCTGGGCATACTGACGGGCTCGACGCTGTTGCGCATCGCGATGTTCCTGGCCTATTTGCGCAGCGATGAAAGTGAGCGCACGCCTCAACGCTGGGAGCGCAAGTACTGGGTCACGCTGGTGTTGTCCGCCAGCATCTGGGGCGGCGGCGCGTTCGTGGTCATGCCGGCGGACGATCTGCTGTCGCAGGCTTTAGTCATGCTTTTTACGGTGGGGATGTCCGTCAGTGCGGTGTCGTGTTATTCGGCCTACCGCGACATGACGCTGGCCTCCATTGGCCTGGTGCTGTTTCCGAGCACCGTGTGGCTGCTGTTTCAACCGTCCTCGATTCAAGTCGGCATGGGGCTTTCGATCCTGGTGTTCGCCGCCTTTGCGGCCCGCGCGACGCATAAAATGTCCCAGGCACTGGAAACCGCGTTTCGACTCACCCGCGAAATGGAGCAGGCGAACAGCGTTTCAACCCGTGCCGCACAAACCGATGAACTGACCGGGCTGAAGAGTCGACGGGCGTTTTTCGAACATGCCCAGCAGCTTTACGACGAATGCAAAGCCAACCGGCGAGGGGTGTGCGCCGTGATGCTGGACATGGACCACTTCAAGCACATCAACGACACCTACGGCCATCAGGTCGGGGATCAGGTGTTGCGCCAAATGGGCGCGGTGATCAGTTCGTCGTTTCGGGCAACGGATGTCCAGGGGCGGCTCGGGGGTGAGGAGTTCGCGGTACTGCTACCGGACACGTCCATCGACGTTGCCCTCAAGATTGCGGAAGAACTGATCCAGACGATTGATGGCTTGATGATCGAGCCAGTTCATCGCATCACCGCCAGCCTTGGGGTGGCGTCGACGGAGGCAGGGTATAAGGACCTGCACAGCTTGATGAACAGTGCGGATAAGGCGTTGTATCGGGCGAAGGCGCAGGGGCGCAATCAGGTGGCTGTGGCTTAGGGGCTGGGTAACAGCGCTGATACCGTGGGCTGCTTCCTATTGATAGTTCGGTTAATGCCAGTCAGTTGTGGACCACAAACCGTGGGAACAAAGCTTGCTCGCGATTGAGGTAAGCCAGTCGACGACAATTGACTGCTCTGCCGCTATCGCGAGCAAGCTTTGCTCCCACAGGTTTGCGCCCCAACTTATAGGCGTTCGCCGATAACGACGCACCCCGCTAAACGATGCTATCCACCACCCCACCATCCACCCGCAGTGCGGCGCCAGTGGTGGCCGAGGCCTGTTCCGAGCTGGCATAGATGATCATGTTGGCGACTTCTTCTACCCGCGCCGCGCGCTGGATGATCGAGGAGCTGCGGTGCTGCTTGACGAAGTCGGCCGCGACCTTTTCCAGGCGTTCCCCGCTGCGCTCAACGTCGGCCTGGAGCATTTGGGCTACGCCTTCGGACAGTGTCGGCCCGGGCAGTACCGAGTTCACCGTGACGCCCGTGCCGGCGAGGCGCTTGGCCAGGCCGCGAGCGATGGACAGTTGCGCGGTTTTGCTGAAGCCGTAGTGGATCATGTCGGCGGGAATGTTCACGCCCGATTCCGAGGAGACAAACACAATCCGCCCCCAACCACGTTCGACCATCCCCGGCGCGTAGGCCCGGGACACCCGCACGCCCGACATCACGTTGGTTTCGAAGAAGCGTTGCCACTCGCTGTCCGGCGTTTCGAAAAAGTCTTCCTGTTTGAAGATGCCGAGGTTGTTGATCACCACATCGAAGCGTGGGTATTGGGCGATCAATGCCTGGCAGCCGGATTCGTTGCTCAGGTCACCGACAAAGCCTTTGGCCCGTGCCGCCAGTTCGCCCAGGCGTTGCAAGGCGTCCTCCACGCTGCTTGCGCTGCGACCGTTGATGACCACGTGGGCGCCGGCTTCGAGGAAGCCTTTGGCTGTGGCAAAACCGATACCGCTGGTGGATCCGGTGACTAACACGTGACGTCCGGTGAAGTCGATTTTCATGAACGTGACTCCTTGATTAATGAACCAGAGGGGCTGCGATGTTTCTGACTGGCCGATCTCGAGCCTCTCGAATAATCGTCCACTCGACGTCTGGGATATCGCAGGGCCCTTAATCATGGACACGATTGGGGGTTTTCGCCTCTTTAGGGGCTGAATGGGGCTGCTGCGCCCGAACGCGGACCGGCCCAGCGGGAGCAAGCTCCCTCGCCACAGGGATAGCGCACAGCAGTTTGATTGCGGTGACTGTCAGGGCTCAGTACCACCGCGCCTCGCCCGGTGGGCGTTTCTTGAAGCGTTTCATGCTCCACATGTATTGGCTCGGGTAGGCGCGCACGTAGCGTTCAACCACTTGGCTCATGGCGGCGCAGGCGGTTTCGGTGTCGGTGCTGTACATGGCCTCGGGGGCGGCCTCGAGGATGACTTTGTAGCCCGAGCCGTCCGGCAGGCGCAGGGCGTGGAGGAAGACGCCGACCGCTTTACCGCCGGCGAGCATGTTCGGGACGAACTTGCTGGTCAGGGCCTTGACGGCAAAGAAGGGCACGAAGATACCGGCGGATTCAGCCGGTTCCGGGTCGGCGGGAATACCCACCTGGCCACCCTTGCGCACTTCCTTGATGACGCTGAGGATGCCTTCCTTGGTCGACGCCGCAACTTTGTTGCCCAACTGCACGCGTTGTTTCTGCAGCAGTTCATCCACCGCCTTGAGCTTGGGCGGACGGTAGAAAATGATCGGTTTGCACTGGCTGCAATAGAAGTGGTTGAGCACTTCCCAATTGCCCAGGTGGCTGGTGATGCCGACCACGCCTTTGCCGGAAGCCAGTGCCTCTTTAAGGATGTCCAGGCCTTCGACTTCGCGCACCAGGTCGATGGAGCGCTGGGCCGGCCAGATCCAGGCGCAGGCGCTTTCGGTCAGGGATTTGCCGATGTCCTTGAGGCTCTGGCCCACCAGGCGTTCACGCTCGGCCGGGTCCATGTCGGGAAAGCACTTGGCGAGGTTGATCCGCACCACGTCGCGGGAGCGGTTGGGTAACTTCCACATCAGCCAGCCGATGGCCGAACCCGTCGCCTGCACCGCTCGCCAGGGCAGCAGCGCAAACAACCGCAGAGCGCCGACCAGCAAGGCGCCTTTCAACTTATCCACAGGTGACTCCTGAATTCATGGCCGTGTCGCGAGCCGACTATTCTAACCGCCGTTTGCCAACACGGCGTAGCGGTCGCAGTCCTGGGTGTGGTCCATGACCATGCCCGAGGCCTGCATGAAGGCGTAGCAAATGGTCGGCCCGACGAAGGTGAAGCCGGCCTTTTTCAGGCTTTTGCTCATCGCCACGGCCTGGGGCGTGATGGCCGGCACTTCGCTGCGGTCCTTGAAATGGTTGATGACGGGCGTGTCGTCGACGAACGACCAGAGGAACGCAACCGGGTCTTCCAGCGCCAGCCAGGCCTGGGCATTGCGCCGGGCGGCATTGAGCTTCAGACGGTTGCGGATGATGCCGGGGTCGAGCATCAGTTCGTCGATTTCGGCGTCGCTCATCTGCGCCAGGCGCTGTACATCAAAGCCGTACATCACCTTGCGGTAGTGCTCGCGCTTGCGCAAAACGGTGATCCAGGACAGCCCGGCCTGGAACCCTTCGAGCAAAAGCAACTCGAACAAACCCTGCGCATCGCGCAGCGGCGTGCCCCACTCCTGATCGTGATAAGCCATGTACAGCGGATCTTCGGTACACCAAAAGCAGCGTGGCATAAGGCTCCAGGGGGCGTGCGCACGAACGAATCGGGTATACTCCCGCTCTTTAAATCGCAGCCCAAGAAACAGGTGAATTTCGTGAGCCAGCCTACGCCAGCCGTGCGTACCTTCCAAGACTTGATCCTCGCCCTCCAGCAATACTGGGCCGAGCAAGGTTGCGTGGTACTTCAGCCCTACGATATGGAAGTAGGCGCCGGCACTTTCCACACCGCCACGTTCCTGCGCGCCATCGGCCCGGAAACCTGGAACGCCGCCTATGTGCAGCCTAGCCGTCGCCCGACTGACGGCCGCTACGGCGAAAACCCGAACCGTCTGCAGCACTACTACCAGTTCCAGGTGGTGCTCAAGCCGAACCCGGAGAACTTCCAGGAGCTGTACCTGGGTTCCCTCAAGCACGTGGGCCTCGACCCGCTGGTGCACGACATTCGTTTCGTCGAAGACAACTGGGAGTCGCCGACCCTGGGCGCCTGGGGCCTGGGCTGGGAAGTCTGGCTCAACGGCATGGAAGTGACTCAGTTCACCTACTTCCAGCAGGCGGGCGGCATCGAGTGCTACCCGGTGACCGGCGAAATCACCTACGGCCTGGAACGCCTGGCCATGTACCTGCAAGGCGTGGATTCGGTCTACGACCTGGTGTGGGCTGACGGCCCGTTCGGCAAAGTGACCTATGGCGATGTGTTCCACCAGAACGAAGTGGAGCAATCGACCTACAACTTCGAACACGCCAACGTCGACAAGCTGTTCGAACTGTTCGACTTCTATGAAAGCGAAGCCAAGCGCCTGATCGAACTGGACCAGCCGCTGCCGTTGCCGAGCTATGAAATGGTGTTGAAGGCGTCCCATACCTTCAACCTGCTGGACGCGCGCCGGGCGATCTCCGTGACTGCACGCCAGCAATACATCCTGCGAGTGCGCACCCTGGCGCGTTCCGTCGCGCAAGCCTACCTGCTGGCCCGTGCCAAGCTGGGCTTCCCGATGGCGACCCCGGACCTGCGTGATGAAGTGTTGGCTAAGCTGGAGGCTGCACAATGAGTGCTCAAGATTTTCTGGTTGAACTGGGCACCGAAGAACTGCCACCCAAAGCCCTGAACACCCTGGCCGATGCGTTCCTGGCCGGTATCGAGAGAGGCCTGCACGCCGCTGGCCTGAACTTCGAGGCCAAGCAGGTATTTGCCGCACCGCGCCGTCTGGCCGTGCTGATCACCGCCCTGGCGACCCAGCAGCCGGACCGCAGCATCAACCTCGACGGCCCGCCACGCCAGGCCGCGTTCGACGCCGACGGCAACCCGACCCAAGCCGCCCTGGGCTTCGCCAAGAAGTGCGGCGTGGACCTGAGCGAGATCGACCAGAGCGGTCCGAAACTGCGCTACAGCCAGAGCATCAAGGGCAAGCCGACCGCCAGCCTGTTGCCGACCATCGTCGAAGATTCCCTGAACGACCTGCCGATTCCCAAGCGCATGCGCTGGGCCGCGCGCAAGGAAGAGTTCGTGCGCCCAACCCAGTGGCTGGTGATGCTGCTCGGTGACGAAGTCATCGATTGCACGATCCTGGCCCAGAAGGCCGGTCGCGATTCCCGCGGTCACCGTTTCCACCATCCGCAGAACGTGCGCATCACCTCGCCGGCCAACTACTTGACCGACCTGCGTGCCGCCTACGTGCTGGCCGACGCCAACGAGCGTCGCGAGCTGATCAGCAAGCGCACCGAAGAGCTGGCAACCCGTCAGGAAGGCACCGCCATCGTGCCGGCCAACCTGCTGGACGAAGTGACCGCGCTGGTGGAATGGCCGGTGCCGCTGGTGTGCTCGTTCGAGGAACGTTTCCTTGAAGTGCCGCAGGAAGCCCTGATCACCACCATGCAGGACAACCAGAAGTACTTCTGCCTGCTGGACGCCGAAGGCAAGTTGCTGCCGCGTTTCATCACCGTGGCCAACATCGAAAGCAAGGACCCGCAGCAGATCATCGCCGGTAACGAAAAAGTCGTTCGCCCGCGCCTGACCGACGCCGAGTTCTTCTTCAAGCAAGACAAGAAGCAGCCGCTGGAAAGCTTCAACGAGCGCCTGCGCAACGTGGTGTTCCAGGAAAAACTCGGCAGCGTCTACGACAAGGCCGAGCGCGTGTCGAAACTGGCCGCGTTCATCGCTCCACGCATTGGCGGCGACGCCCAGCGCGCAGCCCGTGCCGGCATCCTGTCCAAGTGCGACCTGTCGACCGAGATGGTCGGTGAGTTCCCGGAAATGCAAGGCGTTGCCGGTTACTACTACGCCCTCAACGACGGCGAGCCGCAAGACGTGGCCCTGGCGCTGAATGAGCAATACATGCCACGCGGTGCCGGCGCAGAACTGCCGACCACCCTGACCGGTGCAGCCGTGGCCATCGCCGACAAGCTCGACACCCTGGTGGGCATTTTCGGCATCGGCATGCTGCCCACCGGCAGCAAAGACCCGTATGCCCTGCGCCGTGCGGCCCTGGGCGTGCTGCGTATCCTGATCGACAAGCAACTGGACCTGGACCTGAACGACGCCGTGGCCTTCGCCGTCAACGCGTTCGGCGGCAAGGTCAAGGCCGCCGGCCTGGCCGATGCGGTGCTGGAATTCATCTTCGACCGCCTGCGTGCGCGTTATGAAGACGAAGGCGTCGACGTCGCGACTTATCTGTCGGTGCGCGCCCTGAAACCGGGTTCGGCCCTGGACTTCGACCAGCGTGTGCAAGCGGTGCAAGCCTTCCGCAAACTGCCGGAAGCCGCCGCGCTGGCAGCGGTGAACAAGCGGGTGTCGAACCTGCTGAGCAAGGCCGAGGGCAGCATCGCGACCACCGTCGAAGCCAAGTACTTCGACAACGCCAATGAGTTCTCGCTGTATTCGGCGATCCAGCAGGCAGACCAGGCGGTCCAGCCAATGGCGGCGTCGCGTCAGTACAGCGAAACCCTGGCGCGCCTGGCAGCATTGCGCGAGCCGGTGGATGCGTTTTTCGAAGCGGTGATGGTCAACGCCGAAGACGCCAGCGTACGGGCCAACCGTTACGCGTTGCTGGCGCGCCTGCGTGGGCTGTTCCTTGGCGTCGCCGATATTTCGCTGCTGGGGTAAGCCTTGAAACTGCTGATTCTCGATCGGGACGGGGTGATCAACCACGACTCCGACGCTTACATCAAATCGGTGGAGGAGTGGCTGCCGCTCCCCGGTTCGATCGAAGCCATCGCGCAGTTGAGCAAGGCCGGCTGGACGGTGGCGGTCGCCACCAACCAGTCGGGCATCGCCCGCGGTTATTACGACCTCGCCGTCCTCGAGGCCATGCATGAACGCTTGCGTTCGTTGGTGGCGGAGCAGGGCGGTGACGTCGGGCTGATCGTCTATTGCCCACACGGGCCCGACGAAGGTTGCGATTGCCGCAAGCCCAAGCCGGGCATGTTGAACGCCATCGCCGCGCATTACGACGTGGCGCTGGCCGGCGTGTGGTTCGTCGGCGACAGCCTCGGTGACCTGGAGGCAGCCAAGGCCGTCGACTGTCAGCCTGTTTTGGTAAAGACCGGGAAAGGCGAAAAGACGCTGGGCAAGACCCTACCGGTAGGCACCCTGGTTTTTGACGACCTGGCGGCGATTGCCGCTGAACTTATCCACAATTAGAGCTCCCAAGACATCCTGATCAAGGACTGTTCGGGACGCGCTTGAACTAGACGGGCATTGCCCGCAACGGTAAACGCCGCTATGTCGACATTGCAGGCCATCAGAAGCTTTCTCTTTTACCTGCTGCTGGGCACCAGTTCGTTGTTGTGGTGCACCTTGAGTTTCTTTATCGCGCCTTTTCTGCCGTTCAAGGCGCGCTACCGCTTCATCAATGTGTACTGGTGCCGCTGCGCACTGTGGCTGAGCAAGGTGTTCCTGGGCATCCGCTACGAAGTGAAGGGCGCCGAGAACGTGCCCGCGCGCCCGTGCGTGATCCAGTCCAACCACCAGAGCACTTGGGAGACGTTCTTTCTCTCGGCCTATTTCGAGCCGTTGAGCCAGGTCCTCAAGCGTGAACTGCTGTTTGTCCCGTTCTTCGGCTGGGCCATGGCGATGCTGCGCCCGATTGCCATCGATCGCGACAATCCCAAACTGGCGCTCAAGCAGGTGGCGAAGAAGGGTGACGAGTTGCTCAAGGACCACACTTGGGTGCTGATTTTCCCTGAAGGCACGCGTGTTCCCTACGGGACAATCGGTAAATTCTCCCGCAGCGGTAGCGCATTGGCAGTGAACGCGGAACTGCCGGTACTGCCGATTGCACACAATGCTGGCAAATTCTGGCCCAAGGCGGGCTGGGTCAGAACCCCCGGCGTGATCCAAGTGGTGATCGGTGCGCCGATGTACGCCGAAGGCACTGGCCCCCGCGCCATCGCCGACCTCAATGATCGTGTCCAGGCCTGGAACGAACAGGCGCAACGGGACATGGGTTCGCTGCCTCCAGCCTCCGCAACACCGGCCGCAACAGACCAGGTCGCTGTTTGAGATCTGTGGATAACCTGTGTACCGTTTTTTCGAAAAGCGTTGCTCTTGTTTAGTAACTTATTGTTTTTAATACATATTTCCTAAGCTCATAAAACGCACACCTAGGTGCATAAGTTTTTCTGGCACTCAAAAAAGCTCGCAGCCTTCGGCAGCTCCTACGGGTCTATCCGATCCCGTAGGAGCTGCCGAAGGCTGCGAGCTTTCATTCTTTGAGCAACGGAAACCGCAAGCTGAACGTTGTCCCTTCGCCGATTACGCTATGGCATTCGATTTGTCCGTCGTGATGGTCCACCACCGCCTTGACCATCGACAACCCAAGGCCAATACCATCCACGCCATGGGCCGAAGAAAACCGTCGGTACTGGCTGAACAGATCCGGTAGTTCTTGTGCACTGATGCCCTTGCCATGGTCCGTGACGTCGCAGTTCAGCCAACCCAGTGCACAACTCACCTGCAAGGCGATGCGGGTGCCTTCCGGGCTGTACTTGATGGCGTTTTCCAGCAGGTTGAACAGGGCGCGGGTCAGCAACGGCTGGTCCGCCCTCACCATCGCCTCTTCGTCTTCTATCTCATGCACCAACTGAATCCGCTTGGCCTGGGCGATCGGCAGGGCTTGGTCGAGCACGTCCAGGACCAGCATGGCGAACAGTGTGGGTTGGAATTGATAGGCCTCGGACTCAGCCTTGGCCAATTGCACGAAGCCCTCGGTCAGGTCCAGGGCACGACGCACCTGGCGTTCGATCTGGTCGAACAGCGGGTTATCCCCACCCTCCTGATGGCGTTGCACATCGAGCAGCGCCAGGATCGCCGAATGCGGGGCGCGCAAGTCGTGGGACAGAAATCGCAGCGTCACGCTGCGTTGTTCTTCCGCCTCACGTTCGGCGCTCAGGTCGGTCAGGCTCAGCAGCCAGCCAATAGGCGCATCGCCATCCACTGGCAACAGCGCCGCCCGTTCCAGGCGCAAGCTGCGCTCGCGGATGTCGCGAAACTCCAGCAGCGGCAGTGTGGATAACGGAAGGGAACGCCTCTGCTCCAGCCCTGGATAACCCAACTGCGCGAGCAGCTCCTGCACCTCGCCGCCGGCCAGGTCATGGCCGAAGAGATCCCGCGCCTTGCGGTTACCGAGCAACAGTTTGCCTTGGGGGTCGCTGATCATCGTTGCCACGGGCAAGTATTCAAGGCCGTCGGCGATAAAGCGCCGGGTATCCCGGGTTCGGCCCATGGCTTGTTCCAGTGCCATGATCTGGCCCTGCAAGCGGTCGCTGCCGGTATACGGTGCACGGCGCCGTTCCGGAAAGACCTTGGGTTCCTTGTCCAGACGCGCCAGCTCCCAACCAAAATACGCCAGCACCACGCTCAGGCGCCGCCAGTTCCAGATCAGGTAACCGAACAACATGCCCAACACGCTCGCCATCGGCGACCACCAGCTACCCCGTGCGTCCAGCACGGCACTGATCAACAGGGCCAGGCTCATTCCGAACACCGTGGTCCATAAGGCCAGGTGTGGTCGCAGCAGCAACAGGGCCAGCACACACCCCACCAGGCACACAGACAACAACGCCGTGCCCGCACCGTCATGGGTCGATTGGCTAAAAAACGACAGCAGGGCGGTCAGCGGCAGGAGCAGCAGGCTGATCCACGCCCACTCGCGCATCAATTGTCGAAACAGACGCTGGACCTGACTCGGTTCACGGCTTTCACGCCGGCGCGAGTGGTTCATAAGCACGCTGGCTGGGCGCCAGGACGAGGATCTTTTACAGGGAGCATGCGTCAAACCGGCAACAGGAAAAGCCCAAGACTATAGCGGACTCGACGACCGGCCGGCTGCAGCCTTTCACTCTGATGGGCGAGCCGGTATTGTCGCAGCCAGCGACAGGTAGCCATCGAACGGCCACCTGAGATGTCCGTTACTCTCGAGATCAAGGAATCGCGCCCCATGCGTGTCGCCATACTGGATGACGAACCGGCCGAGTTGCGCCGGGTGGAACAGACACTGCAGCAAATTTGCGGTAGGGCCGAGCAGCCCTGGACCCTGCACAGTTTTGAACGAGGCGAGGACCTGTTGCGCCAACTGCGCCGGGAAACCTTCGACCTGCTGATCCTCGACTGGCAGTTGCCCGACATCAGCGGCTTGGCGCTGCTGCGTTGGACCCGCGAACACATGGACTCACCACCGGCCGCCATCATGCTGACCAGCCGCGACGGCGAACACGACATCGTGAAGGCCCTCAACGCCGGCGCCGACGATTACGTGAGCAAACCCTTCAGGCCCAACGAACTCAAGGCCAGGGTCACCGCCGTGCTGCGCCGCCATAACCTGCAACGCGCGCCCGCCAGCGATGTGCTGGTGTTCAATGACCTGGAGTTCGACGACGCCGAATTGACCGTCACCCGGGCAGGCATCCCCATCAGCCTGACCGAGCGCGAATACCGCCTGGCCCGCTGCCTGTTCGCCAACCTGGGCCGCCCCTTGTCCCGCGAATACTTCTACGAGCGCTTCTGGACCCACGAGGAAATGTCCTCGTCCCGACCGCTCGACACCCACATCTATCGCCTGCGCAACAAGCTTGGGCTGACGGCCGATAGGGGTTGGCAGTTGCTGACGATCTACGGATATGGGTATCGGTTGGAGAGTGTGACGGCGGGGAGCGAAGCGGCGGTGGCGGGTTAGAGCAAGCCGTAAGGACACATCTGTGGCGAGGGAGCTTGCTCCCGCTGGGCCGGTCCGCGTTCGGGCGAAGCGGCCCCTTTTTGTGAGTGCTTTGCACTCAAGCGGGAGCAAGCTCCCTCGCCACAATGGATGTCACCTGGTTGTCTGTACCAAACTTCCTGTTCTCGCGATCCGCCGACGTTGCACCAGCAACCCGGACGCAACGACCAGCACGCTGAGCAGACCGGTCGCGAGGATCTCCACGCGGTGCGCTTCCTGGAACAGCATGATGGTCAGGGCCCCGACGATGAACACGATCACCGCATAGGTCAGGCCAGGGAACAACCACATGCTGAACGCGATTTTTTCACCGCGAGCCATGCGCTGTTTACGCATACGCAGCTGCGAAACCGCGATCACCAGGTACACCAGCAACGCGATGGCGCCCGAGCTGGCCAGCAGGAAGTCGAAGACGGCCGCCGGAGCCACGTAGTTGGCGAACACCGCCAGGAAGGCTGCGCCCGTCGACAGCATGACGGCCCAGTAAGGCGTGCCGCTGCTGTTGGTGCGCTGGGAAACGGCCGGCGCGTCACCGCGCTTGCCCAACGAGAACATCATGCGCGAAGCCGTGTAGAGCGCCGAGTTCAGGCAGCTGGTTACCGCAACCAGGACCACGATATCGACAATCAGCTTGGCATTGGGGATACCCATGCGTTCCAGCACAGTCTGGTAGGAACCCAGGCTCGCCAGCATCGGGTCGTTCCATGGCACCAGGGCCACGACGATGAAAATGGACACGAGGTAGAACAAGCCGATCCGCCAGATAACCGAGTTGGTCGCCTTGGAAATCTGCTGGCCCGGGTTCTTCGATTCAGCGGCCGCGATGGTCACGATCTCAGTACCCATGAACGAGAACATGGTGGTCAGGATAGCCCCCAACACCGCGCCCATGCCGTTAGGCAGGAAGCCTTGGGTATCAAACAGGTGCGAAACGCCGCTGACTTGGCTGGTGGGCAACAAACCGAACACCGCCAGGATGCCCAGGCCGATGAAACCAACGATCGCCACGACCTTGACCAGAGCGAACCAGAACTCGAACTCGCCATAGTTCTTCACACTGAACAGGTTGGTTGCCGTGAGCAGCAACGTGATCACCAGGGTGAAGCTCCAGATGGCAATGTTGGGAAACCAGGCATGCAGGATCGTCGCCGCAGCGTTGGCTTCCAACGGGATCACCAGGACCCAGAACCACCAGTACAGCCAGCCGATGGTGAAGCCGGCCCAATGGCCAATCGCACGATCGGCATAAGTCGAGAAAGAACCGGTATCTGGCGAAGCCACCGCCATTTCACCCAGCATCCGCATCACGAACACCACCAGCGCACCGGCGGCGGCATAAGCCAACAGCACAGCCGGACCGGCGGCTGCGATAGCGTGGCCGGAGCCAACGAAAAGACCTGCGCCGATAACGCCGGCGATGGACAGCATCGTCACATGACGAGGCTTGAGCCCTTGCTCCAGATTATTGGAAATTTGCGTACCGCTCATTGAGACACCCTTGGTATTGGATTTATACGTAACGCCTCGTACCACCGCCCTTTGTAAATTTAAAAAGACGGTGTGTTGATTATTTAACACGCAAGTTCTGCGCCAGAAAACCTATAGCCCCGTCGTCCGGGCCTTTCAGGCAATTCGCAAAGTGTTGAGGGTGAAGGTTTTGTGCCAAAGTGTTACCGCGCTACCCCATTTGCGCCAATGGGGTGCGGGGCAGGGAACGTTATTTTCGGGCGTAAAAAAAAGCCAACGCGTGGGCGTTGGCTTTTTTGGGTGTGGTGGTGCTGGAAAATCAGAAATCCAGGTTAGACACCGCCAACGCATTGCTCTCGATGAAGTCACGACGTGGCTCGACCGCGTCACCCATCAAGGTGTTGAAGATCTGGTCCGCGCCAATGGCGTCTTCGATGGTCACTTTCAGCATGCGCCGTGAGCCTGGATCCATGGTGGTTTCCCACAACTGATCCGGGTTCATTTCACCCAGACCTTTGTATCGCTGGATGGTGTGGCGCTTGGTGCTTTCGGTCATCAGCCATTCAAGGGCTTCCTTGAACTCGGTCACCGACTTCTTGCGCTCGCCCCGTTGGATGTACGCGCCTTCGTCCAGCAGCGTACTCAGTTGCGCGCCAAGGGAGACGACGGTCTTGTAGTCGTTGCTGCTGAAGAAGTCACGGTTGAAGGTGACGTAGTTCGACAGGCCATGGGAAATCAGTTCGACCTCCGGCAGCCAGACGTTACGTTCACGGTCTTCGCGCAGGCTGGCCTTGTAGACCAGGCCGGACTTCTCGACAGTGCGCAGGCGCACTTCGTACTGGGCCAGCCAATCTTGCATCGCTGCATGATCGGACAGTTGCTCCAAGCTGACAGCGGGCAGGTAGATGAAGTGCTCGGTCAGTTCCTGTGGGTACAGGCGCGACAGGCGCTTGAGGGTTTTCATCACCAGGCGGAAGTCGTTGACCAGGCGTTCCAGGGCTTCGCCGGAGATACCCGGGGCGTCCTCGTTCAGGTGCAGGCTCGCGTCTTCCAGGGCCGACTGCGTCATGTACTCTTCCATGGCGTCGTCGTCTTTGATGTATTGCTCTTGCTTGCCTTTCTTGACCTTGTACAGCGGCGGCTGAGCGATGTAGATGTAGCCGCGCTCGATCAGCTCAGGCAGCTGACGGAAGAAGAAAGTCAGCAGCAGGGTACGGATGTGCGAACCGTCGACGTCAGCATCGGTCATGATGATGATGTTGTGATAGCGCAGCTTGTCGATGTTGTACTCTTCGCGCCCGATACCGCAGCCCAGCGCAGTGATCAAGGTGCCGACTTCCTGCGAGGAAATCATCTTGTCGAAGCGCGCTTTCTCGACGTTGAGAATCTTGCCCTTGAGCGGCAGGATGGCCTGGGTCCGGCGGTTACGGCCCTGCTTGGCGGAACCGCCAGCAGAGTCACCTTCCACGAGGTACAGTTCGGACAGGGCAGGGTCCTTTTCCTGGCAGTCAGCCAGCTTGCCCGGCAGGCCGGCGATGTCCAGCGCGCCTTTGCGGCGGGTCATCTCACGGGCCTTGCGCGCCGCTTCACGGGCACGGGCGGCGTCGATCATCTTGCCGACCACCAGCTTGGCTTCGTTCGGGTTTTCCAGGAGGAAGTCGGAGAAGTACTTGCCCATTTCCTGTTCGACCGCCGTCTTCACTTCGGAAGAGACCAGCTTGTCCTTGGTCTGGGAGCTGAACTTCGGATCCGGTACCTTCACCGAAATGATCGCGGTCAGGCCTTCGCGGGCATCGTCACCGGTGGTGGCGACTTTATGCTTCTTCGCCAGGCCTTCCTGTTCGATGTAGTTGTTCAGGTTACGGGTCAACGCCGAGCGGAAGCCCACCAGGTGCGTGCCGCCGTCGCGTTGCGGGATGTTGTTGGTGAAGCACAACAGGTTTTCGTTGAAGCTGTCGTTCCACTGCAGGGCGATTTCCACGCCGATGCCATCTTCACGCTGGATGTTGAAGTGGAACACCTGGTTGACCGCAGTCTTGTTGGTGTTCAGGTATTCGACGAACGCACGCAGGCCGCCTTCGTACTTGAACAGCTCCTCCTTGCCGCTGCGCTCGTCCTTGAGGACGATGCCGACACCGGAGTTCAGGAACGACAGTTCACGAATCCGCTTGGCCAGGATGTCCCAGCTGAAGTGGATGTTCTTGAAGGTTTCACTCGAAGCCTTGAAGTGGATCTGGGTACCCGTGGTTTCGCTGTCGCCAACGATTGCCATCGGTGCCTGGGGGACGCCGTGGACATAGGTCTGTTCCCAGATCTTGCCGCTGCGGCGAACGGTCAGTACCAGCTCTTCGGACAGCGCGTTCACTACAGACACACCTACACCGTGCAGGCCGCCGGATACTTTGTAGGAGTTGTCGTCGAACTTACCGCCCGCGTGCAGCACGGTCATGATGACCTCGGCGGCGGAAACGCCTTCCTCTTTGTGCACGTCTACCGGAATGCCACGGCCGTTGTCACGAACGGTGATGGACTCATCCGGGTGGATGATGATGCTGATGTCGTCGCAATAACCGGCGAGGGCTTCGTCGATGGAGTTGTCGACCACCTCGAACACCATGTGGTGCAGGCCGCTGCCATCGTCGGTGTCGCCAATGTACATACCGGGACGTTTGCGTACGGCATCCAGGCCTTTCAGCACTTTAATGCTCGTTGAGTCGTACGTATTTTCTTCGCTCAATGCCTTCACTCCCGATGGTCGTGGGTCTGGGTGATACGGCCCTGTTCCACGTGGAACAGAGCGACTGGCGTTTCCGTCTGCCAGCCTTCCCTCAATAATTCGTGGTCTACACAGGTGATAAAGACCTGGCAGCGTAAGTCTTCCAGCAAGCGGCAAAGCGCCCGACGGTGGGCTTCGTCCAGCTCGGACGGCAAGTCATCCACCAGATAAATACACTGACCGCGGCGGGCCTGGCTGACCAGGTGCCCTTGGGCGATACGCAAGGCGCACACCACCAACTTCTGCTGTCCCCGGGACAAGATGTCCGCGGCATTATGTGCGCCCAATCGAAGACGCAAGTCAGCACGTTGTGGGCCAGCCTGGGTATGCCCCATCTGCTGGTCCCGCTGCAGCGAGCCAGCCAGCACGGTACTCAGTTCCCGGTCCTTGTCCCAGCCTCGGTAATAGCTGAGCGTCAGGCCCTCAAGCTCAACCAGTTCGCTCAAGGTCTGTTCGAAGACCGGTTTCAAGGCTTTGATATAAGCGCGGCGGTATTCATCGATTTCAGCGCTGGCCTGGCACAGTTCCCTGTCCCAAACCGCTTGCGAAACGGCGTCAAGTGTACCATGCCGCAGCCAAGAGTTTCGCTGACGCAGCGCCTTCTGCAAGCGCTGCCAGGTGGCCATGAAACGCGGTTCCACGTGGAACACACCCCAGTCTAGAAACTGCCGGCGTATCTTGGGCGCCCCTTCGAGCAGGCGAAAACTGTCGGGGTTGATCAGCTGCAACGGCAGGATTTCTGCCAGCTGCGCAGCGCTACGGGCGTTCTGTCCGTCTATGCGGATCTGGAATTCGCCTTGCCGATCCCGCGATATCCCCAAGGCGCTGTGGCCGCCCTCAGCCAGTTCGACCTGCCCGAATACCGTACAGGCCAGTTGCTCATACTGGATGACTGGCAACAGACGCGTGCTGCGAAACGATCGGGCAAGCCCCAACAGATGAACGGCTTCCAGGACGCTGGTTTTGCCGCTGCCGTTGGCGCCGTAAAGGATATTGATGCGAGGGGAGGGGGAGAAGGTCACCGGGTGCAGATTGCGCACCGCGGTGACCGAGACGCGACTTAAGGACATCTAGGGTAGGGTTACAGACGCATCGGCATGACAACGTAAGCCGAATCGTCGTTATCGGACTCTTGCACCAGCGCGCTGCTGTTGGAGTCGGACAGGATCAGACGTACTTGCTCAGTGGTCATCACGCCCAGCACGTCGAGCAGGTAGCTGACGTTGAAGCCGATTTCCAGGGAGCCGCCGTTGTAATCAACACCCACTTCTTCTTCCGCTTCCTCTTGCTCCGGGTTGTTCGCCTGGATCTTCAGCTGACCATTGGCCAGTTGCAGGCGAATGCCACGGTACTTCTCGTTGGACAGGATCGCGGTACGGCTGAAGGCTTCACGCAGGGCCTGACGGTCGCCCAGGACCACTTTGTCGCCACCCTTGGGCAGCACGCGCTCGTAGTCCGGGAACTTGCCGTCCACCAGCTTCGAGGTGAAGGTGAACTCGCCGGTGGTGGCACGGATGTGGTGTTGACCCAGCACGATGCTGACGTTGCCGTCCGGCTCGGTCAGCAGGCGGGCCAGTTCCAGGATACCTTTGCGTGGCACGATCACTTGGTGGCGATCGGGTTGACCGATGTCGGCCTGCATCGAGCACATGGCCAGGCGGTGACCGTCGGTGGCAACAGCGCGGATCACCCCGGCGGACACTTCCAGCAGCATGCCGTTGAGGTAATAACGAACGTCTTGCTGGGCCATGGCGAAGCTCGTGCGCTCGATCAGGCGACGCAGCCTGCTTTGTTCCAGACTGCAGGTCAGCGAGCCTGGGCCTTCTTCCACGGTCGGGAAATCGTTGGCCGGCAGGGTCGACAGGGTGAAACGGCTGCGACCGGCCTTGACCACGAGTTTCTGCTCATCGACCTTGATGTCGATCAGCGCATCGTTTGGCAGGCTTTTACAGATGTCCATCAGCTTGCGCGCAGGCACGGTGATGGAACCCGGATCAGCCGGTTCTTCAAGTTGCACACGACCAACCAGCTCGACTTCCAGGTCGGTACCGGTCAGCGACAGTTGCTGGCCTTCGACAACCAGCAGCACGTTGGAAAGTACCGGCAAGGTCTGGCGGCGTTCGACGACGCCTGCGACCAGTTGCAGGGGTTTCAACAGGGCTTCGCGTTGAATGGTGAAATGCATGGTCTAGTCCCTTGCCTTAATAAGCTGCGCTGGTGGTCATCAAGTGGTCAATGTACGCAGCAGGTTCTTGTAGTCCTCGCGGATGTCCGCGTCGGATTCCTTAAGTTCGTTGATCTTGCGGCAGGCGTGCAACACGGTGGTGTGGTCGCGCCCACCGAACACATCGCCGATTTCCGGCAAACTGTGGTTGGTCAGTTCCTTGGACAGGGCCATGGCCACCTGGCGCGGACGAGCCACCGAGCGCGAACGGCGTTTGGACAGCAGGTCGGAAATCTTGATCTTGTAGTATTCGGCAACCGTTCTCTGGATGTTATCCACAGACACCAGCTTGTCCTGGAGGGCGAGCAGATCCTTCAAGGACTCACGAATCAGTTCGATGGTGATGTCCCGGCCCATGAAGTGCGAGTGGGCGATTACCCGCTTGAGGGCCCCCTCGAGCTCGCGAACGTTCGAACGGATACGTTGGGCGATGAAGAATGCCGCATCGTGAGGCAGCTCGACCTTGGCCTGGTCGGCTTTCTTCATCAGGATCGCCACCCGTGTCTCCAGCTCCGGCGGCTCGACGGCAACCGTCAGGCCCCAGCCAAAACGGGACTTGAGGCGCTCTTCAAGGCCTTCGATTTCTTTCGGGTACCGGTCACTGGTGAGGATGACCTGCTGGCCACCTTCAAGCAATGCGTTGAAGGTGTGGAAAAACTCTTCCTGTGAACGCTCCTTGCGGGCGAAGAACTGAATGTCGTCGATCAGCAAAGCGTCCACCGAACGGTAGAAACGCTTGAACTCGTTGATCGCGTTCAGTTGCAGCGCCTTGACCATATCGGCCACGAAACGCTCCGAATGCAGGTACACGACCTTGGCGTTCGGGTTCTTCTTTAATAGATGGTTGCCCACAGCATGCATCAAGTGGGTCTTACCCAAGCCTACCCCGCCATAAAGAAAGAGCGGGTTGTAGCCGTGCTTGGGGTTATCGGCGACCTGCCAGGCGGCCGCGCGGGCCAGCTGGTTGGATTTACCCTCGACGAAATTCTCGAAGGTAAAGGTGCGGTTCAGATAGCTGGTGTGCTTGAGGGCACCTTCGACCTGCACGGTGCGCTGTTCGGCACGTACCGGCGCCTGCTGGGCACTCGCGCCGGCCATTGGATCGAAACTGTCCCTGGAAGGCTCTTCGCTGACCTCGGCGACTTTTGGCGCGTTGGCCTTTGTCGGCGCAGGCGCAACGGCAGCGGGGGCATGGTTGACCGGCGCGGCGGCAACCTGGGCCTGGGACGCGGCGGCCGCAAGCGGCGCGTTAGGCGCGGCACGCGGTGCCGAACTGCGTTTGCTGCCTATTAATAAGGACAACGCAGGTGCCATGCCATTGCCATGCTCATCGAGCAGTTCCATCACCCGGCCCAGGTACTTTTCGTTGACCCAGTCGAGGACGAAACGGTTCGGTGCATAGACGCGCAACTCGTCGCCTTCGGCTTCGACCTGTAGTGGACGGATCCAAGTGTTGAATTGTTGGGCAGGCAGCTCCTCGCGCAAAAGCTCCACGCACTGCTGCCAAAGTTCCACTGACACGGATATCCCCTAAGTTGAAAGCCGGTGAGGCAAAAACAAGCGGCCATTGTAACGACCAGACGAGCACTTATCCACATGCACCTTGCCCATAGGCCACGATTTATCAATGCCTTAACCATCAAAAAGGCGACGGGCGGTCAGTGGATAAGCTCTGTGGATAACCGGCCCTGAGGTCGTTGCACAACCGGGCCCGAAACCCAGTGGATAAGCCAACTGTGGATAAGTGCCATTTCCACACACAGCTTATCCGCCCTGCCAGCACAGGCTGACCACGGCTTTCCCCTGTACTTGTCATTCTCTGTACATAGCGAGATACAAGGCTTGCAATTGGTTATCCACAGACGATCGGCTGCCTAGCTTTTACAAGCTTTACAGAAAAGCTTTAAATAATTTCCTTCTTTATTTTTATATCTGGCCAACCGGGACCGATCTGCCTGAGGGCTCCGTAGTCATTTAAAGGAAACACTGGTTGGAAATTGACCTAGAGGCTTGCTTTCTCTAGAATCCCCGGTCTCTTAAAACGGGGGCCATTCCGGCCCGTTGTGGACGAACCAGGTAACACGACATGAAACGTACTTTCCAACCAAGCACTATCAAACGCGCTCGTACCCACGGTTTCCGTGCTCGCATGGCTACCAAGAACGGTCGTGCCGTCCTGTCGCGTCGTCGCGCCAAAGGTCGTGCGCGTCTGGCAGTTTGATAATCCGGCAGTGGAGGTGAGTCAGGACTTCAGTCGGGAAAAGCGTCTGCTTACCCCCCGGCATTTCAAGGCAGTCTTCGACTCCCCTACCGGCAAGGTTCCGGGGAAAAATCTCCTGCTCCTTGCGCGCAGCAACGATCTCGATCACCCCCGTCTCGGGCTGGTTATCGGGAAAAAGAGCGTCAAGCTCTCCGTTCAGCGCAATCGCCTCAAACGTCTGATGCGCGAATCGTTTCGTCTGAACCAGGATTCACTGGTCGGCTGGGACATTGTTATCGTCGCGCGCAAAGGTTTGGGTGACGTAGAGAACCCCGAATTGATTCAGCATTTCGGCAAACTCTGGAAACGCCTGGCCCGTAACAAGCCAGCACCAGCCGCCGCCGAAACTGTAGGGGTAGACAGTCCAGATGCGTAAACTGGCACTCGTTCCGATCCAGTTTTATCGCTACGCCATTAGTCCCCTGATGGCCAATCACTGTCGTTTCTACCCCAGTTGTTCCTGCTACGCGTACGAAGCCATCGAAAAACATGGCTTTCTGCGCGGTGGCTGGCTGACCTTTCGTCGTTTAGGTCGCTGTCATCCGTGGAATCCCGGTGGTTATGACCCGGTTCCACCTATCCCTACCTCCCGTTCTTCTTCGATGGCCGAGTAATCATGGATATCAAACGCACGATCCTGATCGTCGCCCTGGCAATCGTGTCCTACGTCATGGTCCTTAAATGGAACCAGGACTATGGCCAGGCTGCCCTGCCGACTCAGAATGTTGCAGCCAGCAATACCGCACCGGGCCTGCCGGATACCGCCACTGGCAGCAACGCCGCCAGCAATGACGACGTCCCTCGCGCGGCAAGCGACACCAGTGCGCCAGCCGAAGCCCCGGTGGCTGCAAGCAAGGATCTCATCCAGATCAAGACGGACGTGCTCGACCTGGCGATCGATCCACAAGGTGGTGATATTGCCCAGCTGACGCTGCCGCTGTATCCGCGTCGCCAGGATCACCCGGAGATCCCGTTCCAGCTGTTCGACAACGGCAACGAGCGGACTTATCTGGCCCAGAGCGGCCTGATCGGTGCCAACGGTCCGGATGCAAGCCCGGCCGGTCGCCCGATTTACTCCGCCGAGAAGAAGACTTATCAACTGGCCGATGGCCAGGACCAACTGGTCGTGGACCTGAAGTTCAGCAAGGACGGCGTCAACTACACCAAGCGTTTCACCTTGAAACGCGGCCTGTATGACGTAACCGTTTCCTACCTGGTCGACAACCAGAGCGCCCAGCCGTGGTCCGGTGCGATGTTCGCGCAACTCAAGCGTGATGCCAGCTCCGATCCTTCCTCAAGCACCGCTACCGGTACCGCGACTTACCTGGGTGCTGCCCTGTGGACAAGTTCGGAGCCGTACAAGAAAGTGTCCATGAAGGACATGGACAAGGCGCAGCTCAAGGAAACGGTCCAAGGTGGTTGGGTTGCCTGGTTGCAACACTATTTTGTAACCGCGTGGATCCCGCAGAAGGGCGAGAGCAACATCGTCCAGACGCGTAAAGACAGCAAAGGCAACTACATCATCGGCTACACCGGCCCGGCATTGAGCGCAGCGCCAGGTGCCAAGGCTGAAACCGGCGCGATCCTGTACGCCGGCCCGAAAAGCCAGGCCGTCCTGAAACAGTTGTCCCCAGGTCTGGAACTGACCGTGGATTACGGCTTCTTGTGGTTCATTGCCCAGCCGATTTTCTGGCTGCTGCAACATATCCACAGCATCGTCGGCAACTGGGGTTGGTCGATCATCTTCCTGACCATGCTGATCAAGGGGATCTTCTTCCCTCTGTCGGCCGCCAGCTACAAATCCATGGCTCGCATGCGCGCAGTGGCTCCGAAACTGGCCGCTCTGAAAGAGCAACATGGCGATGACCGGCAGAAAATGTCCCAGGCCATGATGGAGCTGTACAAGAAAGAGAAGATCAACCCACTGGGCGGTTGCTTGCCGATTCTTGTACAGATGCCTGTGTTCCTGTCGCTTTACTGGGTTCTGCTCGAAAGCGTGGAGATGCGTCAGGCACCGTTCATGCTGTGGATTACCGACCTGTCGATCAAGGATCCGTTCTTCATCCTGCCGATCATCATGGGCGCGACCATGTTCATCCAGCAGCAGTTGAACCCGACGCCACCGGACCCGATGCAGGCGAAGGTCATGAAAATGATGCCAATCATCTTCACCTTCTTCTTCCTGTGGTTCCCGGCCGGTCTTGTGCTGTACTGGGTTGTGAACAACGTGTTGTCCATTACTCAACAGTGGTACATCACGCGTAGGATCGAAGCGGCTACGAAAAAAGCCGAGGCGTAACTTGCCCTGTGGATAAAACCACACAAAACGCCCCCTCGTGGGGCGTTTTGCTATCTGCCACTTTTTGCCTGGATACCGGTTTATGAGCGCACCGCGTGAAACCATCGCCGCCGTTGCCACTGCCCAAGGTCGCGGCGGTGTCGGCATCGTCCGTATTTCGGGCCCTTTGGCCAGTGCTGCGGCCAAGGCCATCAGTGGCCGAGAACTCAAACCGCGATTTGCTCATTACGGGCCGTTTTTCAGTCAGGACCAGCAAGTGCTGGACGAAGGCCTGGCCTTGTATTTCCCGGGGCCGAACTCGTTCACCGGTGAAGACGTGCTGGAACTGCAAGGGCACGGTGGTCCCATCGTGCTGGACATGCTGCTCAAGCGCTGCCTTGAATTGGGTTGCCGTCTCGCACGGCCGGGTGAATTCAGCGAGCGGGCATTTCTCAATGACAAGCTCGACTTGGCCCAGGCCGAGGCGATTGCCGATTTGATCGAAGCCAGCTCTGCGCAGGCGGCACGCAATGCGCTGCGTTCGTTGCAGGGGGCGTTTTCCACACGGGTGCATAACCTCACCGAGCAATTGATCGGCTTGCGGATTTATGTCGAGGCAGCGATTGATTTCCCTGAAGAGGAAATCGACTTCCTCGCCGATGGCCACGTGCTGGGCCTGCTCGACAAGGTGCGGGATGAGTTATCCACCGTCATACGCGAAGCCGGGCAGGGCGCGTTGTTACGCGACGGAATGACGGTTGTAATCGCCGGCCGGCCAAACGCCGGAAAATCCAGCCTCCTGAATGCGCTCGCAGGGCGCGAGGCGGCCATTGTCACCGAGATCGCCGGCACCACTCGCGATATCTTGCGCGAACATATCCACATCGACGGCATGCCGCTGCATGTGGTGGACACCGCTGGTTTACGCGACACCGACGATCATGTGGAAAAAATTGGCGTGGAACGCGCCTTGAAGGCCATCGGCGAGGCCGATCGGGTGCTGCTGGTCGTGGACGCCACAGCGCCAGAGGCCGATGACCCCTTCGCCTTGTGGCCTGAATTCCTGGAGGTTCGTCCGGACCCGGCCAAAGTCACGCTGATACGCAACAAGGCCGACCTGACCGGGGAGGCGATAGTCCTGGAAGTCAGCAATGACGGCCATGTGACCATCAGCCTGAGCGCCAAATCGGCAGGAGAAGGCCTGGAACTGCTGCGCGAACACCTCAAGGCCTGCATGGGCTATGAGCAGACCTCGGAAAGCAGCTTCAGCGCCCGCCGACGCCATCTCGAGGCCTTGCGCTACGCCAGCGCAGCCCTGGAACACGGCCGCGCACAACTGACCTTGGCAGGGGCAGGCGAGCTATTGGCCGAAGACCTGCGCCAGGCGCAGCAGTCCCTTGGCGAAATCACCGGCGCTTTCAGCTCTGATGACCTGTTGGGACGGATCTTTTCCAGCTTCTGCATCGGTAAATAGCCCCTCCGATCAACCGGGTTTGTCCTCGAACGCCCATCGAACCTAACGCAAACCCGGTTCTTCCCTTTCTCTTCTCACACGATTGCCCTTGATGGCGGCTCACCTGTGGGCGCTTCGACAGCGCCGGGTAGGTGTTCGCTGTGGATTAAGCTCTGTGAATAACTGCTCCTGAGCTCGGTTGATAAACCCCCTTCAAAACTGAAGACAACCGCCTCTGTGGATAAGCACCTCATTCATCCACAGGCTTACACCAGTTATCCAATCCCCTCAGTGGCACATGACCACAGGGTTTTGAATCTCTGTACACAAGGTAAATAAAGGGCTGTGTAGGTTTATCCACAGATATGTACTGGCCTAAGAATAAACATAAAAACAAAGATTTTATAAATTTCTTTCTTTTTTATTTTTTTAACCGCGAGTTTTCCACAGCTGGTTAAATTTTGTGCAAAGGGTTCTTTAGGAAAGGGGAAGCCCCTATACTTGCCGACCTGGCTCAAAAAACGCCCAGGCCAGACTCAATACCTATTTCCGAATTACCTGAATTAAGCAGGCACGAGGTGCGTGGTGGATTTCCCTTCCCGTTTTGAAGTGATCGTCATCGGCGGCGGTCATGCCGGTACCGAGGCAGCACTTGCATCAGCGCGCATGGGGGCAAAGACCCTGTTGCTGACGCACAACGTGGAAACCCTCGGCGCCATGAGCTGCAACCCCGCCATTGGTGGGATCGGCAAGAGCCATCTGGTCAAGGAAATCGATGCCCTTGGCGGTGCGATGGCCTTGGCCACCGATAAAGGCGGTATCCAGTTCCGCGTATTGAACAGCCGCAAAGGCCCGGCGGTACGTGCCACGCGCGCCCAAGCCGATCGAGTGCTCTACAAGGCCGCTGTCCGCGAAATCCTGGAAAACCAGCCGAACCTGTGGATATTTCAACAGGCAGCCGATGACCTGATTGTCGAACAGGACCAGGTACGCGGCGTCGTGACCCAAATGGGCCTGCGTTTCTTCGCCGATTCCGTGGTACTGACCACCGGGACCTTCCTCGGTGGACTTATCCACATCGGCATGCAGAACTATTCCGGTGGTCGCGCCGGGGATCCACCGTCGATCGCCCTGGCCCAGCGCCTGCGTGAATTGCCACTGCGTGTCGGTCGCCTGAAAACCGGCACCCCGCCGCGTATCGATGGGCGGTCTGTGGATTTCTCGGTGATGACCGAACAACCGGGCGATACGCCGATTCCGGTGATGTCGTTCATGGGCTCCAAGGCGTTGCACCCGAAACAGGTGAGCTGCTGGATTACCCACACCAATGCCCGTACTCACGAGATCATCGCGGCCAACCTCGATCGCTCGCCCATGTATTCCGGCGTAATCGAGGGTATCGGGCCACGTTATTGCCCGTCGATCGAAGACAAGATCCATCGTTTTGCCGACAAGGAAAGCCATCAGGTCTTCATCGAGCCGGAAGGTTTGACGACCCATGAGCTGTACCCGAACGGGATATCCACATCCTTGCCGTTCGACGTGCAGTTGCAGATCGTGCAATCGATTCGCGGGATGGAAAACGCCCACATCGTTCGCCCAGGCTATGCCATCGAGTACGACTATTTCGACCCGCGCGACCTGAAGTACAGCCTGGAAACCAAAGTCATCGGCGGTCTGTTCTTTGCCGGGCAGATCAACGGCACCACCGGCTACGAAGAAGCCGGTGCCCAAGGTCTGCTGGCCGGGGCCAACGCTGCGCTGCGTGCCCAGGGCAAGGACAGCTGGTGCCCGCGTCGGGACGAGGCCTACATCGGCGTACTTGTGGATGACCTGATTACCCTGGGAACCCAGGAACCGTATCGGATGTTTACCTCCCGCGCCGAATATCGCCTGATCCTGCGCGAAGACAATGCCGATCTGCGCCTGACCGAGAAAGGTCGTGAGCTGGGGCTGGTGGATGACGTGCGCTGGGCCGCGTTTTGCAAGAAACGCGAGGGCATCGAGCTGGAAGAGCAGCGCCTGAAAACCACCTGGGTTCGTCCAGGTACCGAGCAGGGCGATGCTGTCGCGCAGAAGTTCGGTACGCCGCTGACCCACGAATACAATTTGCTCAACCTGTTGAGCCGCCCCGAAATCGATTACGCCGGCTTGGTGCAAGTCACCGGCCAGGGCGCAGAAGATCCACAGGTTGCCGAGCAGGTCGAGATCAAGACCAAGTACGCCGGGTACATCGATCGTCAACAGGACGAAATTGCCCGTCTGCGCGCCAGTGAAGACACCAAACTGCCTGTGGATATCGATTACACGAGCATTTCCGGGCTGTCGAAAGAAATCCAGAGCAAGCTCGGTGCCACCCGTCCGGAAACCCTGGGCCAGGCTTCGCGCATTCCCGGCGTGACCCCGGCGGCGATTTCCCTGTTGATGATTCATTTGAAAAAACGCGGCGCGGGCCGCCAGTTGGAGCAAAGCGCTTGAGTTCGATGGTCACCTTGCAACACGCCGAAGAGTTATCCACAGGTGCCCGTCAGCTCGGCGTCAGCCTGACCGAAGCCCAGCACGCGCAGCTGCTGGGTTACCTGGCGCTGTTGATCAAATGGAACAAGGCCTACAACCTGACGGCGGTGCGCGATCCGGATGAAATGGTTTCCCGCCATTTGCTCGACAGTCTCAGCGTGATGTCCTTCATCGAAGACGGTCGCTGGCTGGACGTCGGCAGTGGCGGCGGCATGCCGGGAATCCCGCTGGCCATCCTGTTTCCAGGCTCGCAAGTGACTTGCCTGGACAGCAACGGCAAGAAAACCCGTTTCCTCACCCAGGTCAAACTCGAACTCCAGCTGGATAACCTGCAAGTTATCCACAGCCGCGTCGAAGCGTTCCAGCCTGCACAGCCGTTCAACGGGATCATCTCCCGGGCGTTCAGCAGCATGGAAAACTTCAGCAACTGGACTCGCCACCTGGGCGACGCCGATACACGTTGGCTGGCAATGAAGGGCGTTCATCCGGCCGATGAGCTGGTAGCATTGCCGCCAGACTTCCACCTCGATAGCGAACACGCCCTGGCCGTACCCGGTTGCCAAGGCCAACGCCATCTGCTGATACTGCGCCGCACGGCATGATTGGGAACACAAGCAAGAATGGCTAAGGTATTCGCGATAGCGAACCAGAAGGGTGGTGTGGGCAAGACCACCACCTGCATCAACCTCGCAGCATCGCTGGTCGCGACCAAGCGACGCGTGCTGCTGATCGATCTTGATCCACAGGGCAACGCCACCATGGGTAGCGGTGTGGATAAACATGGCCTGGAGAACTCCATCTACGATGTGCTGATCGGTGAGTGCGATCTGGCCCAGGCCATGCACTTCTCCGAGCACGGCGGTTATCAACTGCTGCCGGCCAACCGTGACCTGACGGCGGCTGAAGTGGTGCTGTTGGAAATGCAGATGAAGGAAAGCCGTCTGCGCAGCGCCTTGGCGCCGATCCGCGAGAACTACGACTACATCCTGATCGACTGCCCGCCGTCGCTGTCGATGCTGACCCTCAATGCCTTGGTGGCCGCCGATGGGGTCATTATCCCCATGCAGTGCGAGTACTTCGCCCTGGAAGGGTTGAGCGACCTTGTGGATAACATCAAGCGCATCGCCGAATTGCTGAACCCGGACCTGAAGGTCGAAGGCCTGCTGCGGACCATGTATGACCCGCGCCTGAGCCTGATGAACGATGTGTCGGCCCAGCTCAAGGAACACTTTGGCGAGCAGCTCTACGACACGGTCATCCCGCGCAACATCCGCCTGGCTGAAGCGCCGAGCTACGGCATGCCGGCCCTGGCCTACGATAAACAATCCCGTGGTGCGCTGGCCTATCTGGCCCTGGCGGGCGAGATGGTTCGTCGTCAGCGCCGTAACCCCCGCATCGCTGCCGCCCAGCCAACTTAAGGAAACCCCATGGCCGTCAAGAAACGTGGTCTCGGACGTGGACTGGATGCGCTGCTCAGCGGTCCGACTGTCAGCGCGCTGGAAGAAGCGGCCGTGCAGGCCGATCAGCGCGAGTTGCAACACCTGCCCCTGGACCTGATCCAGCGCGGCAAGTACCAGCCGCGCCGGGACATGGATCCGCAGGCGCTGGAAGAGCTGGCCCAGTCAATCAAGACCCAGGGCGTCATGCAACCGATCGTGGTGCGTTCGATCGGCAGCGGGCGTTTCGAGATCATTGCCGGTGAACGCCGCTGGCGTGCCAGCCAGCAGGCCGGCCAGGAAACCATTCCTGCGATGGTTCGCGATGTGCCGGATGAAACCGCCATCGCCATGGCGTTGATCGAGAATATCCAGCGCGAAGACCTCAACCCGATCGAGGAAGCGGTCGCCCTGCAGCGCTTGCAGCAGGAATTTCAGCTGACCCAGCAACAGGTTGCCGAGGCGGTGGGCAAGTCCCGCGTGACCGTGGCCAACCTGTTGCGCCTGATTGCCTTGCCTGAGGTCATCAAGACCATGCTGTCCCATGGCGACCTGGAAATGGGTCATGCGCGGGCATTGCTGGGTTTGCCGGAAAATCAACAAGTTGAAGGGGCGCGACATGTTGTCGCACGAGGCCTCACCGTGCGCCAGACCGAGGCACTGGTTCGCCAGTGGCTGAACGGTAAACCGGCACCTGTCGAAGCCCCAAAAACCGACCCGGATATCGCCCGCCTCGAACAGCGCCTGGCCGAGCGCCTGGGCTCTGCGGTGCAGATTCGCCACGGAAAGAAGGGCAAGGGGAAATTGGTCATTGGTTACAATTCCCTCGATGAGCTGCAAGGTGTCCTTGCACACATTCGCTGAAACAATTGCTCTTGTAGCGCGCAGTCGGAAATCACTACCCGGCAGTTGAATAGGGGCAAAACCGCCCCTATACTCTGCGCGCATTTTGTCGGCACAAATTATGCCAAGTTATTGAATTATGGCGGCCGACTATTGGAGAGCAAAAGCGATGGAAACCCGCACGCCAAACCGCTTGCCGTTCCATCGTCTGGCAGTTTTCCCGGTGTTGATGGCCCAATTGGCCGTTGTACTGATCGCCACGTTGGCGCTCTGGCAATGGAAAGGAGTCGTCGCCGGATACTCAGGTCTTTGCGGAGGCCTGATAGCCTTGCTCCCCAATGTTTACTTTGCTCACAGGGCCTTTCGGTTTTCCGGCGCCCGAGCAGCCCAAGCCATCGTCCGGTCTTTTTATGCCGGCGAGGCGGGGAAACTGATTTTGACGGCAGTGCTGTTTGCGCTGACGTTTGCAGGTGTGAAGCCATTGGCGCCGCTGGCTGTATTCGGCGTCTTCGTGCTGACCCAACTGGTCAGCTGGTTCGCTCCCCTGCTAATGAGAACAAGACTTTCGAGACCTTAGGGCGTTTGAGGCAACCATGGCAGAGACAACCGCTTCGGGCTATATCCAGCACCACTTGCAGAACCTGACCTTCGGTCAGCTACCCAACGGCGGCTGGGGCTTTGCCCACTCCGCTGCAGAAGCCAAGGCAATGGGCTTCTGGGCTTTCCACGTCGATACCCTCGGCTGGTCGATCGCACTGGGCCTGATCTTCGTGTTTCTTTTCCGCATGGCGGCAAAGAAAGCCACTTCCGGCCAGCCGGGCGCACTGCAGAACTTCGTTGAAGTGCTGGTCGAGTTCGTCGATGGCAGCGTGAAGGACAGCTTCCACGGCCGTAGTCCGGTGATTGCACCGCTGGCCCTGACCATTTTCGTCTGGGTGTTCCTGATGAACGCCGTCGACCTGGTACCGGTCGACTGGATTCCTCAGTTGGCCATCCTCATCACCGGTGACCACCACATCCCGTTCCGCGCCGTGTCGACCACCGACCCGAACGCGACCCTGGGCATGGCGTTCTCGGTCTTCGCACTGATCATTTTCTATAGCATCAAGGTCAAGGGCATCGGCGGCTTCATCGGCGAACTGACCCTGCACCCGTTCGGCAGCAAGAACATCCTGGTTCAAGCCCTGCTGATCCCGGTGAACTTCCTGCTGGAATTCGTGACCCTGATCGCCAAACCGATCTCTCTGGCCCTGCGTCTGTTCGGCAACATGTATGCCGGCGAGCTGGTGTTCATCCTGATCGCTGTCATGTTCGGCAGCGGCCTGCTCTGGCTCAGCGGCCTGGGCGTTGTACTGCAGTGGGCGTGGGCTGTGTTCCACATCCTGATCATCACCCTGCAGGCGTTCATCTTCATGATGCTGACCATCGTCTACCTGTCGATGGCGCACGAAGAAAACCATTAAGACCAGTCTCGACTAGTCTGATGTCCTTCCCGGTGAAACGGGAAGGAGCCCGAACAGGGCTGCTGAAACGATTTGTTTTACCGCTTTAATCTAAAAACCTAAACCATACGACGTAAAAGTCGGGAGGAAAGATGGAAACTGTAGTTGGTCTAACCGCTATCGCTGTTGCACTGTTGATCGGCCTGGGCGCACTGGGTACCGCAATTGGTTTCGGCCTGCTGGGCGGCAAGTTCCTGGAAGGCGCTGCGCGTCAACCAGAAATGGTTCCAATGCTGCAAGTTAAGATGTTCATCGTGGCCGGTCTGCTCGACGCCGTAACCATGATCGGTGTTGGTATCGCTCTGTTCTTCACCTTTGCGAACCCGTTCGTTGGTCAAATCGCTGGCTAATTACTCGGATCTCTCGAGTAGATTGGTGTGATGGACAACGTAACTGCGAGGTGTTGGCGTGAACATTAATGCGACCCTGATTGGCCAGTCCGTTGCGTTCCTGATTTTTGTACTGTTCTGCATGAAGTGCGTATGGCCTCCGGTCATCGCAGCACTGCACGAACGTCAAAAGAAGATCGCTGATGGTCTGGACGCTGCCAGCCGTGCAGCTCGCGACCTGGAGTTGGCCCATGAGAAAGTGGGTCAGCAACTGCGCGAAGCGAAAGCTCAGGCAGCTGAAATCATCGAGCAAGCCAAGAAACGCGGTACCCAGATTGTCGACGAAGCCCGTGAACAGGCTCGCGTCGAAGCTGACCGTGTGAAGGCTCAGGCTCAAGCCGAGATCGAACAGGAACTCAACAGTGTCAAAGACGCGCTGCGTGCCCAAGTGGGTAGCCTGGCCGTTGGCGGTGCTTCGAAGATCCTGGGTGCCACAATCGATCAAAACGCGCACGCAGAGCTGGTTAACCAACTGGCTGCTGAAATCTAAGCGAGGGCGATCATGGCAGAACTGACCACGTTGGCCCGACCTTACGCTAAGGCGGCCTTCGAGCACGCTCAGGCCCACCAGCAACTGGCCAATTGGTCAGCCATGCTCGGCCTGGCAGCAGCGGTGTCGCAAGACGACACCATGCAGCGCGTGCTCAAGGCCCCGCGACTGACGAGCGCAGAAAAGGCCGCCACGTTCATTGACGTGTGCGGCGACAAGTTCGATGCCAAGGCACAGAATTTCATCCACGTCGTTGCCGAAAACGACCGTCTCCCGCTCCTGCCGGAGATCGCCGCGCTTTTCGACCTGTACAAGGCCGAACAAGAGAAGTCGGTAGACGTGGAAGTCACCAGTGCTTTTGCATTGAACCAAGAACAGCAAGACAAACTCGCCAAGGTTCTCAGTGCACGACTCAACCGGGAAGTGCGCCTGCAAGTCGAGGAAGACAAGTCCCTCATTGGGGGCGTTGTCATCCGCGCCGGCGACCTGGTTATCGATGGCTCGATTCGCGGCAAAATCGCGAAACTTGCCGAAGCATTGAAATCTTGAGTTTGAAGGGGCAGCAGAGCAATGCAGCAACTCAATCCTTCCGAAATAAGTGAAATTATCAAGGGCCGCATCGAAAAGCTCGATGTGACCTCCCAAGCCCGTAACGAAGGCACTGTCGTCAGCGTATCTGACGGTATCGTGCGGATTCACGGTCTGGCCGACGTCATGTACGGCGAAATGATCGAGTTTCCGGGCGGCGTCTACGGTATGGCCCTCAACCTGGAGCAAGACTCCGTAGGTGCCGTGGTACTGGGCGCCTACACGTCTCTGGCTGAAGGCATGAGCGCCAAGTGCACCGGCCGCATCCTCGAAGTTCCTGTTGGTAAGGAACTGCTGGGTCGCGTAGTCGACGCACTGGGTAACCCTGTTGACGGCAAAGGTCCGCTGAACAACACCGAGACCGACGCGGTCGAGAAAGTTGCTCCAGGCGTGATCTGGCGTAAGTCGGTAGACCAGCCTGTACAGACTGGCTACAAGGCTGTCGATGCCATGATCCCAGTCGGCCGTGGCCAGCGTGAGCTGATCATCGGTGACCGTCAGATCGGTAAGACCGCTCTGGCGATCGACGCGATCATCAACCAGAAAAACAGCGGTATCTTCTGCGTCTACGTGGCAATCGGTCAGAAACAATCGACCATCGCCAACGTGGTTCGCAAGCTGGAAGAAAACGGTGCACTGGCTAACACCATCATCGTTGCCGCCAGCGCCTCCGAATCGGCTGCGCTGCAGTTCCTGGCACCGTACTCCGGTTGCACCATGGGCGAATACTTCCGCGACCGCGGTGAAGACGCGCTGATCGTTTATGACGATCTGTCCAAGCAAGCAGTGGCCTACCGCCAGATTTCCCTGCTGCTGCGCCGTCCACCAGGACGTGAAGCTTACCCAGGCGACGTGTTCTATCTCCACTCCCGTCTGCTGGAGCGCGCATCCCGCGTTTCGGAAGAGTACGTAGAGAAGTTCACCAACGGCGCAGTGACTGGCAAGACCGGTTCCCTGACCGCACTGCCGATCATCGAAACCCAGGCTGGCGACGTTTCCGCGTTCGTTCCGACCAACGTGATCTCCATCACCGACGGTCAGATCTTCCTGGAATCGGCCATGTTCAACTCGGGCATCCGTCCTGCTGTGAACGCCGGTGTTTCGGTATCCCGTGTGGGTGGTGCCGCTCAGACCAAGATCATCAAGAAGCTGTCCGGTGGTATCCGTACCGCCCTGGCCCAGTACCGTGAACTGGCGGCATTCGCCCAGTTCGCTTCTGACCTGGACGAAGCGACCCGTAAGCAACTTGAGCATGGTCAGCGCGTTACCGAGCTGATGAAGCAGAAGCAATACGCGCCTATGTCGATCGCCGACATGTCGCTGTCGCTGTATGCCGCTGAGCGTGGGTTCCTGACTGACATTGAAATCACCAAGATCGGCAGCTTCGAACAAGCGCTGATTGCTTTCTTCAACCGCGATCACGCCGATTTGATGGCCAAGATCAACGTGAAAGGTGACTTCAATGACGAAATCGACGCTGGCCTCAAAGCCGGTATCGAGAAGTTCAAGGCCACCCAAACCTGGTAAGCCGCAGCGGGAGCCGCAAGGCTCCCGCTTGCTAACCTGATAGGTGTTACATGGCAGGCGCAAAAGAGATTCGCAGTAAGATTGCGAGCATCAAAAGCACGCAAAAGATTACCAGCGCCATGGAAAAAGTGGCGGTCAGCAAAATGCGCAAGGCACAAATGCGCATGGCTGCTAGCCGTCCTTATGCGGAGCGCATCCGCCAGGTGATTGGTCATCTGGCCAACGCCAACCCGGAATATCGCCACCCGTTCATGATCGACCGCGCCGTCAAGCGCGTCGGTTACGTTGTGGTGAGCAGTGACCGTGGTCTGTGCGGTGGCTTGAACACCAACCTGTTCAAGGCCCTGGTCAAGGACATGGCGGTAAACCGCGAACAAGGCGTCGAGATCGATCTGTGTGTGGTAGGTAGCAAGGGTGCGGCTTTCTTCCGCAACTTCGGCGGTAACGTCGTCGCCGCTATCAGCCACCTGGGTGAAGAACCGTCGATCAATGACCTGATCGGCAGCGTCAAGGTGATGCTGGATGCTTACCTGGAAGGCCGGATCGACCGCCTGTCCGTGGTATCCAACAAGTTCATCAACACCATGACGCAACAGCCGACCGTGGAGCAGTTGATTCCACTGGTGGCGACCCCGGAACAGGAACTCAAGCACCACTGGGACTATCTCTACGAACCGGATGCCAAGGAGCTGCTCGACGGCTTGATGGTCCGCTACGTGGAGTCGCAGGTCTACCAGGCGGTGGTCGAGAACAACGCAGCCGAACAGGCCGCGCGGATGATCGCGATGAAGAACGCTACCGACAACGCCGGTGATTTGATCAGCGATTTGCAGCTGATCTACAACAAGGCGCGTCAGGCTGCGATCACCCAAGAGATCTCGGAAATCGTCGGCGGCGCTGCCGCGGTTTAACGGTTCAAATATTCAGAGGATCCAGCTATGAGTAGCGGACGTATCGTTCAAATCATCGGCGCCGTTATCGACGTGGAATTTCCACGCGACAGCGTACCGAGCATCTACGACGCCTTGAAGGTTCAAGGCGCCGAAACCACCCTGGAAGTTCAGCAGCAGCTGGGCGACGGCGTGGTTCGTACCATTGCGATGGGCTCCACCGAGGGCTTGAAGCGCGGTCTGGACGTCAACAACACTGGCGCAGCCATCTCCGTACCGGTCGGTAAAGCGACCCTGGGCCGGATCATGGACGTACTGGGCAACCCGATCGACGAAGCTGGCCCGATCGGCGAAGAAGAGCGTTGGGGCATTCACCGTCCTGCGCCGTCCTTCGCTGAACAAGCCGGTGGCAACGACCTCCTGGAAACCGGCATCAAGGTTATCGACCTGGTTTGCCCGTTCGCCAAGGGCGGTAAAGTCGGTCTGTTCGGTGGTGCCGGTGTAGGCAAGACCGTAAACATGATGGAACTGATCCGTAACATCGCCATCGAGCACAGCGGTTATTCCGTGTTCGCCGGTGTGGGTGAGCGTACTCGTGAGGGTAACGACTTCTACCACGAGATGAAGGATTCCAACGTTCTGGACAAAGTGGCACTGGTCTACGGCCAGATGAACGAGCCGCCGGGAAACCGTCTGCGCGTAGCCCTGACCGGCCTGACCATGGCCGAGAAGTTCCGTGACGAAGGTAACGACGTTCTGCTGTTCGTCGACAACATCTACCGTTACACCCTGGCCGGTACCGAAGTATCCGCACTGCTGGGCCGTATGCCTTCGGCAGTAGGCTACCAGCCGACCCTGGCTGAAGAGATGGGCGTTCTGCAAGAGCGTATCACTTCGACCAAGCAAGGCTCGATCACCTCGATCCAAGCGGTATACGTACCAGCGGACGACTTGACCGACCCGTCGCCAGCGACCACCTTCGCCCACTTGGACGCCACCGTCGTACTGTCCCGTGACATCGCTTCCCTGGGTATCTACCCAGCGGTAGATCCACTGGACTCGACTTCGCGCCAGCTGGACCCGAACGTGATCGGTACCGAGCACTACGAAACCGCTCGCGGCGTTCAGTACGTGCTGCAGCGCTACAAAGAGCTGAAGGACATCATTGCGATCCTGGGTATGGACGAGCTGTCGGAAACCGACAAGCAGTTGGTAGCCCGCGCTCGTAAGATCCAGCGCTTCTTGTCGCAGCCGTTCTTCGTGGCTGAAGTCTTCACCGGTGCCTCGGGTAAATACGTTTCCCTGAAAGACACCATTGCTGGCTTCAAAGGCATCCTCAACGGTGACTACGACCACCTGCCAGAACAAGCGTTCTACATGGTTGGCGGCATCGAAGAAGCGATCGAGAAAGCCAAGAAACTGTAATCCCGGCGCCCGGCAACGGGCGCTAATTTAGGTTGAGGCAATCAGATGGCTATGACAGTCCATTGCGATATCGTCAGTGCGGAAGGAGAGATCTTCTCCGGTCTGGTCGAGTTTGTGGTTGCGCACGGTGACCTGGGTGATCTGGGTATCACCATGGGCCACGCACCGCTGATCACTAGCTTGAAGCCAGGTCCGATTACTCTGACCAAGCAGGGCGGGGACAAGGAGGTGTTCTACATCTCCGGCGGTTTCCTCGAGGTTCAGCCGAACATGGTCAAGGTCCTTGCCGACACCGTGCAACGTGCTGCCGACCTGGACGAAGCCTCCGCTCAGGAAGCCGTCAAGGCTGCTGAGAAGGCCTTGCACGAGCGCGGTGCCGAGTTCGACTACGGTTCTGCTGCTGCACGTCTGGCCGAGGCTGCAGCCCAGCTGCGCACCGTCCAGCAGATCCGCAAGAAGTTCGGCGGCTAAGCCGTCTGCTTTCTGTGCGATTGATTAAAAAGGGTAGCCTCGGCTACCCTTTTTTCTTTTCCCCGTCACTCATCATCTGGTCACAGCCGCTGACCACCCAGGATTGGTAGCCAGTCATGTCTCTTGAAATCGTTATCCTCGCGGCCGGTCAAGGCACGCGCATGCGTTCGGCGCTGCCCAAGGTGCTACACCCGGTCGCCGGTAATTCCATGCTCGGGCATGTTATCCACAGCGCTCGTCAACTTGATCCACAGCGCATTCACGTGGTGATTGGTCACGGTGCCGATGCGGTTCGCGAGCGCCTGGCGGCCGATGATCTGAATTTCGTCCTGCAGGACAAACAGCTGGGCACCGGTCACGCAGTCGCCCAGGCCGTGCCGTTCATCACGGCCAAGACGGTGTTGATTCTCTACGGCGATGTGCCTCTGATCGAAGTCGAGACCCTGCAGCGCCTGCTCAAGCAAGCCGCTCCGCAGCAGTTGGGCCTGTTGACCGTCGAACTCGACGACCCCACCGGTTATGGCCGCATCGTGCGCAACGCCGAGGGTCAGGTGGTGGCCATCGTCGAGCAGAAGGACGCCAACGACGCCCAGCGCGCCATCACCGAAGGCAACACCGGGATTCTGGCCGTACCGGCTGGGCGCCTGGGTGATTGGATGAGTCGTCTGTCCAACAACAATGCCCAAGGCGAGTATTACCTGACCGACGTGATCGCCATGGCAGTGGCGGATGGCTTGGTCGTGGCCACCGAGCAACCGCTGGATGCCATGGAAGTGCAGGGCGCCAATGACCGCCGGCAACTGGCTGAACTCGAGCGCCACTATCAACTGCGCGCCGCCCGCCGGTTGATGGCCCAAGGCGTGACCCTGCGTGACCCGGCACGTTTCGACGTGCGCGGTGAGGTCAGCGTGGGCCGCGATGTGATCATCGACATCAACGTTATCCTTGAAGGCAAAGTCGTGATCGAGGATGACGTGGTCATCGGCCCGAATTGCGTGATCAAGGACAGTACCTTGCGCAAAGGCGCGGTGATCAAGGCCAATACTCACCTCGAAGGCGCGGTGCTGGGTGAAGGCAGCGACGCCGGTCCGTTCGCCCGCTTGCGACCAGGAACCGTCCTGGAGGCCAAGGCCCATGTGGGTAACTTCGTCGAGCTCAAGAACGCCCACTTGGGCGAGGGCGCCAAGGCCGGTCACCTGACTTACCTGGGAGATGCCGAGGTCGGTGCCCGCACGAACATTGGTGCCGGCACCATCACCTGCAACTACGACGGCGCCAACAAATGGAAAACCGTGTTGGGCGAGGATGTGTTCATCGGTTCGAACAACTCCCTGGTGGCGCCTGTGGATATCTCCAGCGGTGCGACCACGGCAGCCGGATCAACCATCACCCAGTCTGTGGATAACGGTCAGTTGGCGGTAGGGCGTGCTCGTCAGAAGAATATCGACGGCTGGAAGCGCCCGGTGAAAATCAAGAAGCCCTAAAAGTTATCCACAATCCCTTTTTGTGGGAGCGGGCTTGCTCGCGAAAGCGGTGTGTCAGGTAAAGCAATATTGCCTGGTCAGGCGCCTTCGCGAGCAAGCCCGCTCCCACATTTGTTTTGTGTGATTTCTGAATTTTTCTCTACGCGCCTTGACGATATCGCCTCAATAGGTTTTGATTGCTTACGTTATCTTTCGAATCGAAACTTATTTCATCATGTCGAAGCGCAACACACCGCAACGCCGTCACAACATCCTTGCCTTGCTCCAGGAGCAGGGCGAGGTCAGTGTGGACGAGCTGGCCAAGCGCTTCGAAACCTCGGAAGTTACGATTCGTAAAGACCTCGCCGCCTTGGAAACCAATGGCTTGCTGTTGCGTCGCTACGGCGGTGCCGTACCCATGCCCCAAGAGTTGGTGGCTGATAACGGGCAAACTGTCTCCAAGTACAAGCAAGCCATTGCCCGGGCCGCCGTCCAGCGGATCCGCGAACATGCGCGCATCATCATCGACAGCGGCAGCACCACGGCGGCCATGATCCCCCAACTCGGCCAGCAGCCGGGACTGGTGGTCATGACCAATTCCCTGCACGTGGCCAATGCCTTGAGCGAGCTGGAGCACGAACCGGTGCTGTTGATGACCGGCGGCACCTGGGACCCGCATTCCGAATCTTTCCAGGGCCAGGTCGCCGAACAGGTCCTGCGCTCCTACGATTTCGACCAGTTGTTCATCGGCGCCGACGGCATCGACCTGGTCCGTGGTACCACCACCTTCAACGAATTGCTGGGCCTTAGCCGTGTAATGGCAGAGGTTGCCCGTGAAGTGATCGTGATGGTGGAGGCCGACAAGATCGGCCGCAAAATCCCCAACCTGGAACTGCCGTGGAGCAGCGTCCATACCCTCATTACCGATGATCGCCTGCCCGTAGAGGCCCGCGACCAGATTCAGGCCCGCGGTATCACCGTGATCTGCGCGCCTGTCAGCCAGGAGAAATAACATGTGTGGCATTGTTGGCGCCGTTGCTGAACGCAATATCACTGCAATCTTGCTCGAAGGCCTCAAGCGCCTGGAATACCGCGGCTATGACAGCGCTGGCGTGGCGGTGTTTACCAACGACGCGAAGCTTGAGCGCATGCGTCGTCCAGGCAAGGTCAGCGAGTTGGAACAGGCACTGGATGCCGAGCCACTCGTCGGCCGCCTGGGCATCGCCCACACGCGCTGGGCCACCCACGGTGCGCCGTGCGAGCGTAACGCCCACCCGCATTTCTCCGGCGACCTGGCGGTGGTGCACAACGGCATCATCGAAAACCACGACGCCCTGCGTGACCAGCTCAAGGCACTCGGTTATGTGTTCACCTCGGACACCGACACCGAAGTCATCGCCCACCTGCTCAATCACAAGCTCAAGGACCTGGCCGACCTGACCGTGGCCCTCAAGGCGACCGTCAAGGAACTGCACGGCGCCTATGGCCTGGCGGTCATCAGCGCCAAGCAGCCCGATCGCCTGGTGGCGGCCCGCAGCGGCAGCCCGTTGGTGATTGGCCTGGGCCTGGGGGAAAACTTCCTGGCGTCCGACCAATTGGCGCTGCGTCAGGTCACGGACCGCTTCATGTACCTGGAAGAAGGCGACATCGCCGAAATTCGTCGCGACAGCGTGCAGATCTGGGACCTCGCCGGCAAAGCCGTCGAGCGTGAAACCGTCCAGTACCGTGACGGTGCCGAAGCCGCCGACAAGGGCGAGTTCCGTCACTTCATGCTCAAGGAGATCCACGAACAACCGGCCGTGGTGCAACGTACCCTGGAAGGGCGCATGAGCCAGAGCCAGGTGTTGGTCCAGGCGTTCGGGCCACAGGCGGCCGAGCTGTTCGCCAAGGTGCGCAACGTGCAGATCGTGGCCTGCGGCACCAGCTATCACGCCGGCATGGTGGCTCGTTACTGGCTGGAAGAACTGGCCGGGATTCCGTGCCAGGTTGAAGTCGCCAGTGAGTTCCGTTACCGCAAGGTGGTGGTGCAGCCCGACACCCTGTTCGTGACCATTTCCCAGTCGGGCGAAACCGCTGACACCCTGGCGGCGCTGCGCAACGCCAAGGAACTGGGTTTCCTCGCCAGCCTGGCGATTTGCAACGTCGGCATCAGCTCGCTGGTGCGCGAGTCCGACCTGACCCTGCTGACCCAAGCCGGCCGCGAGATCGGCGTGGCCTCGACCAAGGCGTTCACCACGCAACTGGTGGGCCTGCTGTTGCTGACCCTGTCCCTGGGCCAAGTGCGTGGCACCCTGGCCGAAGGCGTCGAGGCCACGCTGGTGGAAGAACTGCGTCGCCTGCCGACCCGCCTGGGCGAAGCCTTGGCGATGGACAGCACCGTGGAAAAAATCGCCGAGCTGTTCGCCGAGAAAAACCACACCCTGTTCCTGGGCCGTGGCGCGCAGTTCCCGGTGGCGATGGAAGGGGCCTTGAAGCTCAAGGAAATCTCCTACATCCACGCCGAAGCCTACCCGGCCGGTGAACTCAAGCACGGCCCGCTGGCGCTTGTGGATAACGACATGCCAGTGGTCACCGTGGCGCCGAACAACGAACTGCTGGAAAAGCTCAAGTCCAACCTGCAGGAAGTGCGAGCCCGTGGCGGCCAGTTGATCGTCTTCGCCGACGAGAAAGCCGGCATGACCAACGGCGAAGGTACCCACGTGGTGCACATGCCGCACATCCACGACATCCTGTCGCCGATCCTCTACACCCTCCCGTTGCAGTTGCTGTCGTACTACGTGGCGGTGCTCAAGGGCACTGACGTGGACCAGCCGCGGAATTTGGCGAAGTCCGTGACGGTGGAGTGAGACTAACGGTTGTTCATTTGTCCGTTGGTTTTCGGGATGAATGTGCTGCGTTCGCGACGGGCGAGCGTGGCGTCGACAACGCTACGGCGGTAGGCGCGCAGCGTGCAGCCGTAGTTCTGCCCACATCGCTTTCGTCATCCTGACTGGAGTTTTGGGGACCTTATCAAAGACCTTGAAAGGGCTGGCTGTAAGAGTGAATAGCCTTGAACGCCAAAGATTCAATCCAAAAACAGCGTAGACGCTAAAAGAAACGCTGCATCAATCACTTACCTCAAATTCTTGATCAAACGCCCCGGTAAATTTTTGTGCCGGGGTGGGTAAGCGAGTGGTCGAAACAGGGCCGCCATTGAGGTTAAGCGCGGTTTTGTTAAAGAGCATGCAAACCGGTTGGTAAATCGTTTCTCTGCAAGCCAGTTCCACACTCTATTAAAACTTCGATCGCCCGTGAGCTTTAGTGGGTAATGTCTTACAGCTGCCGGTGGCTTTGTATTACGTTAAAGTGAGTTTGGTGTTTGTTGCTCTCTAACTGTCCGGGCCTGCCTTGATAAAAGGGGCAGCGGCCAACACGATTAGTTGCTACGCTGTGCCCGTCGTTGAAGTGTTGCGAGGTATATCACCGCTCGGTGACGACCGTATGACAGCCGGGACATCAGTCGGCTTTGGTCGTAGAGGTCGTTGATACGGCCTGCTTTTCGTCCTCTTTCGATCCTCACAAAATTTTCATTCTTTTTTGTTTATAAGCCTCTGCCAATACAAGAAAAACCTTGCCATCAAGCAGAGTGATTCATGGAAGTGACCTTTCTTTGTGGCGGTTATGCCGGGTTGGCTCAGCCAGCCCACGTCATGGGGACAGGTAAACAAGGACGAGCCGTATGAAAATACTAATAACCGGCGTAGCAGGTTTTATCGGGTTCCATACTGCCAGGCGTCTATGCAGCGATGGCCACCAGGTTGTTGGTATCGATAACCTCAACAACTACTACAGCGTTGAACTGAAACAGGATCGGCTTGCGCAGTTGGCTGCATGCCGAAACTTCCAGTTCAAGTTGCTGGACGTGGCAGACAAACAAGCGCTGCTGGCGTTATTCGCTGAAAACAGGTTCGAGCAAGTCATTCACTTGGCCGCCCAAGCCGGTGTGCGCTATTCCATCGACCACCCGGACACTTACGCGCAAAGCAACCTGGTGGGATTCCTTAATGTATTGGAAGCCTGCCGCGCGCAACTACCCGCGCACTTGATTTACGCCTCAAGCAGTTCGGTGTACGGATTGAACGATCACTTGCCGTATGCCACGACCGACGCTGTCGATCGGCCGATGTCGTTCTATGCCGCCACCAAGCGCGCCAATGAACTGATGGCCCACTCCTACTCGCATCTCTACGGTATTCCCACGACCGGCCTGCGTTTTTTTACCGTGTACGGGCCTTGGGGTCGACCTGACATGGCGTTGTTCAAGTTCACTGACGCGATCCTTAAAGGTCGCCCAATTGACGTGTACAACGACGGCGCGATGTCTCGGGATTTCACCTATATCGACGACATCGTCGAGGGTCTTGTGCGGCTGATACCGCTGCCTCCTACCGATGAGACCGGCGCGCCAAACAAGGTCTACAACATCGGCTTTGGCGCACCGCTCAAGCTTCTTGAGTTTATCGAGTGCATTGAAGAGGCGCTGGGAACCCGCGCCGTAAAAAATTTCATGCCGTTGCAGTCAGGCGACGTCCTGAACACCTGGGCGGACACTCGTGAGCTGGAGGACCGCGTGGGGTTTCGCCCGCAGGTCTCAGTGGCTGCCGGCGTGCAGTCCTTTGTCGCCTGGTACCGCAATTATTATGGCGTCTAGCCACTCACTTCGCGTTTTATCTACGGAAACGTCATGCAAGAAACTCCTTATGTGTCGGTCCTGATCCCGGCAAAAAACGAAGCAGGCAATCTCATTCCACTGCTTGAAGAAGTGCGTGCTGCGCTGGCCAATGAGAACTTTGAAGTCATCGTGGTAGACGATGGGAGTACCGACGCCACCGCCAGCGAATTGCGAACCCTGCAAAGTAGCGGCTACAAGCAATTGCGGGTGCTCAGTCATGCACGCTCCCTGGGGCAAAGCACCTCGATTTACCACGCTGCCGAATTGGCGCGCGGGCATTGGCTGGCAACGCTGGATGGCGACGGACAGAACGATCCGGCCGATCTGCCGAAAATGCTCGACCTGGTACGTGGCTCGGAAGACAAGCCTGGAGGCGTAAAACTGGTGGCGGGTCACCGCGTAAACCGCCGGGACACGGCGAGCAAACGCTGGGCATCGCGATTTGCCAACAACCTGCGCAGCAGGCTGCTGCAAGACCAGACCCCCGATACCGGATGCGGTATCAAATTGATCGAACGCGCGGCGTTTTTGCGCCTGCCCTATTTCGATCACATGCACCGCTTTATCCCTGCACTGATCCGTCGCCACAACGGCCGAATGCTGGTTCAGCCGGTGAATCACCGTGAGCGTGGAGCCGGGGTCTCCAACTACGGAAACCTCGACCGGGCCCTCGTGGGCATTGTGGATTTATTCGGGGTGTGGTGGCTGATAAAACGCACTCGCCTGGAAGTCAGCGCACAAGAGTCCGAGGTTTGACATGGGTAGAGAATCTTTGTGGCTGGCCATTGGTTTCGTGGGGCAATTGGCATTCACCGGGCGGTTTGTCCTGCAGTGGCTGTACAGCGAATACAAGAAACGCAGCGTGATCCCTGTCGCCTTCTGGTACTTGAGCATCGTCGGCAGTGCGCTGTTGCTGGCCTACGCCATCTACCGCGAAGACCCGGTATTTATTGTCGGCCAGTCCTTCGGTTTCATCGTGTACCTGCGCAATTTGCAGTTGATCGCCAAGCATCGTGAACAGAAAAACCTCGAAATGGATAACAAGGACTGAGACGGTGCGGATACGACTATCTTCTTCGCGGTTGGAGCTTTTGGCTCTTGTGGTGTTGACGCTGGTCATGGTGGGCGCCGGTATTGGCTGGCGCCAGCCGTTGAATGTCGATGAAGAGCGCTTTCTCGGTGTAGCCTTGGAAATGCTGCAGAACGGTTCGTGGTTTATCCCGCATCGCGCTGGCGAAATTTACGCGGATAAACCCCCGCTTTTCATGTGGGCCGTGGCGCTGTTCGTGCAGCTTACCCACCTGCCCAAAGTAGCCCTGTACCTGCCAGCGTTGTTGGCGGGTGCCGTGACTACGGCCTGCTTGTATGACCTGGGCCGTCGCTTGTGGGGGCGGCGTGTAGGTGTAATTGCAGCGATATTGTTTCTCGCCACCTACCAGACCTACAGCATTTTACGGACGGGGCAGATCGATGGTTTTCTGGCCCTTTGGATCATTCTGGGGATCTATGGCCTATGCCGGCATCTATTGCTCGGTCCGGCGTGGCGTTGGTACTACGTAGCCTGTGCTGCCATGGGATTTGGAATCATCAGCAAGGGCGTGGGCTTTCTGCCGGTATTGATGCTGATCCCTTACGCCTACGCGGTGCGCAAAGGCTGGAAAGGCGTGGTGCCCATGCCGGGCAAGGCGGGGGCCTGGTGGCTGGGGCTGCCGGTGGCGTTGGCAGCCATTGCGGTCTGGCTGGGACCTCTGGTGGTGATCGTACTGCAGGGCAGTGCCGATAGCCTGGCTTATGCCCAGGAAATATTGCTCAAGCAAACCGCTGGCCGTTACGCCAACGCTTGGGACCACCGCGAACCCTTTTGGTATTTCTTCTCCAAGGTAATCCCGAAATATTGGGTGCCGATTTTTTTCATGCTCCCGTGGCTGGTGCCCGCCTGGCGCAAGCAACTGGCCAAGCACGACGGTCGAGTGCTGGTGCTGCTGGCTTGGGTGGTGTTGGTGCTGGTGTTTTTCAGCCTGAGCAGTGGCAAACGCAAGCTGTATATCTTTCCTGCGTTGCCCGCCCTGATCCTGCTGGTGGCGCCACTCATTCCCTGGATGCTGCGGCGTTGGTTCAGCAAGCGCCCCAGGGGCAGGACGGTATTTGTTGCACTGACCGCGATGTGGTTGTGCGCGTGGTTGGTACGCGGCTTCATCGAGCCCCATAAAGAAGGGACTAACCCCCACGAAACCCTTATGCGTGACGTCGCGCGGCTGACCGGGAGCGCCGAGTTGGTGCTGGTTGGTTGGCGAGAGGGGCATTGGTTGTTCGCGCAGCAACCCGTTGTGCATTTTGGCTTTATGAACAACCGGGCCCTGGAACAATCAGCGCTGTGGCTTCGTGACCATCCACAAGCCTATGCGTTGGTGCCTGCGCAGGATTTATCGCGCTGTTACGACCCGCAAAAAGCTCGCCGTGTGGGTGATACCTCAAGGGCTGAGTGGTTCCTGGTTGGCGCTGAGGCGGACAACCATGATTGCCAGCCCCCCGCGCCAGACAAGATTTATCCCTTCGAATGGAAGCATTCCCTGTGAGAACCGGAGTTGTTCTATGACGATTGAATTGAATGTTCCCCTGACGGTGCCCAAAGCTGCGCGACGATATCGCCTGCGCTTTTCTATTCTGGCGTTGCTGCTGTTGGGCGTGCTTGGGGCGATTTCCGCCCGTTTCTACTGGCACCAGCAGTTGCTCCACTCTCTGCGGCAAACCTGGACCAGTGCCGATCAAGCGACTGGCCTGTGGTTGCCAGGCTTTATGCCTGATGTTGTGGCCAAGCCAATAACAGGCATTGACGAAGACCTCTCGGGGATCACCTACGACTACGACCATGACCGGTTGCTGGCTATTACCAACGGCGGGCTCATGCAAATTGTTGCTCTCGACCGCGCGGGCAATGTGCTTGAGCGCTATCTGCTCGAAGGTTTTGACGATACCGAAGGATTGGCCTACATGGGCAATGGTCGAGTCGTTGTCGCTGAAGAAGTTGATCAACGCCTGACATTCATCCAGATGCCCGAGAAGTCCGCGACCATTCGAAAGGGAGCAGAGCCATTCATCACCGTAGGAATCAACCTGAGCACAAAAAACAAGGGCTTTGAAGGGGTGACCTATGATCCTGTGACGGACCGTTTGTTTGTGATCAAGGAGCGCGATCCACGACAGCTCTATGAAATTGATGGCGTGTCGAAAAGCCTGAATGGAAACCTGTCCATCAACTTGATCGATCGAACTGATTGGGTGAACCGCGACTTTTTCGGACGTGACATCGCCGACGTTTACTACGATCCGGGCACTGGCCATCTAGTCATGCTCAGCGAGCAATCCAAATTATTGATTGAGCTGGATAAAGAAGGCCGATTTGTCAGCTACAAGAGCTTGCTCGAAGGTGTGAAGGATTTTTTCTCGCCCAAGACGGATCCGGAAGGCGTAACCATGGATGCACAAGGCAATTTGTATGTGGTGTCGGAGCCGAACTTGTTCTATTCGTTTACGCGCAAGCCGTGAAACCGACGAAAAAACAGTGATGAGCAGACTCACGCCACCTCGTGTGTCTTTTGGCAAGAAGTAGGGCGCGTATGAGTACAGAAAGTGAAGCATTACGGCCAATGCAAGCCGCGCGGCGTGCGCTGGATTGGCAAGCCTTCGGCGTGGCGGTATTGCTCCTGCTGCTGTTTTACTGGGGGCTGGGTAGTTTGCCGTTCATGAGCGTCAATGAAGCCCGGCGCGCGGTTACGACACGGGAAATGCACGAGGCTGGGCAATGGCTGCTGCCGTACATGAACGGCGAGCTGTACCTGTCCAAGCCGCCGCTGTTCTATTGGCTGGCCCTGGTCAGCACGTCACTGCTGGGCAGCCTGAGCGAGTGGAGCGTGCGCCTGCCTTCGGCGCTGTTTGCGACGCTGTGTTGCCTGACTTTGTATCGCCAGGCCAGTGCATTCGCTGGGCGACAAGTGGCGCTGCTGGCTGTGGTGTTCCTGGCGGCGAATGCCGGTTTCAGCCTGTTCGCTCGTCGGGCAGAAATCGAAATGCCTTTGACCGGATTGTGTCTGCTGGCACTGTTTTGTGCATGGCGCTTTCTGTTCGAGCAAGGCGCTCGCACCTGGGTCTGGCTCAGTTACGGGTTACTTGGCTGTGCCTTGCTGACCAAGGGGCCGGTCTGCCTGTTGTGGGTGACGGCACCGATCCTGGTCTACGCATTGATCAGTCGCGATCGTCTGGCCCGAGCTTTTCTGTGTGACGGCTGGGGCTGGTTGCTAGCGATACTGGTTGGGGCTTCCTGGTATCTGGCGGTGTCGATGCAGGAGGGCTGGGGCGTCTGGTCGGCCATCCTCAATGAAGACATTGTCAAGAAAATCAATGGCCAGGGGGCAGAAGCCTGGTACGCCTATCTGTTGTATCTGGCCGGGGATTTCTTTCCCTTCTGGCTGATATTACTGGTACGGCCGCGGCAACTGTGGCGCGCCATCTGCCTGAGCCCGCAGCTGACCCTGTTGCTGTGCTGCATTCTGGTACCGCTGCTGTTGTTCTCGCTGTTCACTGAAAAGCACGCCAAGTACCTGTTGCCAATCTACCCGGCCATCGCCCTGCTGTTGGCCTGGCACTGGAGTCAACTGCTGACCCAGGTCCGGCGGCCTTGGCAGCGCGGGTGTCTGCTCGTTATTCCGGCCGTGGTACTGGCGGGATACACGCTGTACTACCTGGGTCTTGAAGGGCGAGTGTTCGCCCACCGGATTGAAGGGCTTGCGCAGATCAAGACCGCCACCGACGCATACCCGAATGTCCCGGCCTACAGTTTGGGCGATGCGGACATTCGCCTGGTCTATTACATGGGGCGGCCTGTCAGTTCGATCAACGAGGCGCAGGCCAGCAGCGTTGCTTATGCGCCGGGCCTCCTGTTTGTCCAGGAGCCGCTGCCGACGTCGTTGCAAGCCCTGGCTCCTTGCACCCTGACGCGGGTCCAGTCGTACCTCAAACCCAAGCGTTCGGCCGTGCTGCTCGGACTGGGCTCTTTGTGCGCCAATCCGGGCCAGGTTCAATAACCCATGTTCCTGATCGATTTGACGAAGTTTTGCTAATGATTCGTGTGGATTTACATGGCCTCACTCCAAAAAACATCGATCAAAAAGATAAACACTGCCCGGCTTGAGATTCTCCATCGTGCGCTGCGGGCGGCCGCCGTCGCCGCTTTTTTTACGACCGGTTTCCTGTAGGTAACCCGCCTCGGTCATTTTCAGCAAACGCTGGCGCATGCTGGTCTTGAGGACCGGGCGGTCGAGTACCAGGGAGAAGATGCTTACCGCTTCCGGCGCGCTGAACTCGGGGCCGAGGAACATCAGCGGCAGGCTGCTGTAGAGGGCTTTGGACAACAACCGTTCCTGTACGGCGGCCACCAGGCTGTTGTGGTCGAAAGGGAGTTTTATCGAGGCGTCGGCGACGTCCTTGAGTGGGAAAAACCCCTGGTGCTCGGCGAGCTGGACCGCATCGCTGCTGACGATGGCCAGATAGAACGTCGACGAGGACCAGCAGCGTGGATCGCGAAACGCGTCGCCGACGGTGCCGACTTGTTCGATCCAGGCCAGCGGCATGCCGACTTTGCTTGAAGTACGCAGGCGTTCCACGGCGTCGTTGAGCGTCAGGTCTTCGACCCCGCCATTGACCACGATCCCCGGCAGTGCCCAATGACCGGCGAACGGCTCGGCTTCCCGTCGGTTCAGGAGGATTTCGATCGCCTGGGTCTCCCGGCACAGGCGCAGCACACAGAGGTCGATGGTGTGCAGATAGTCGCGCGCGGGGGCGCTGGGATTTGGCATGTCAGTGTCCATGGGCAGCGTAAAGGTCGTAGTTTAACGGGTTCATGCCGGGGGCCATCCAATGGATGGGCAGCGACTCGCCCAAGGCCAGTCTTTCGCGAACCAGCGTGCTGCGCACGTGGATCTTTTCTTCTATGCACAGGATGGAAAATCGCTCCAGCAGTGCCTGGCCGCGATAGAAGGTCGGTAGCTGGTCCGCGACATCCTCACCCACCACCAACGCTATTTCCTTGCCGTCCAGGGCCAGGCTGTCGGCGAGGTGGGCGAGCAGGGTGTAGCTGTAGATGGCGCCTTCGACGCCACGGGCCACGACCTGCTCCACCCGGCTGGCCCGCACGGGGGCGTGGCACAACGGCTGGACCTTCTCGACGATCGATTCCAGCCAGTTCAGGCGGACTTCATAGTCAACCATTTGCTTGCCGTAGGGATGGCGGAAGCTCGGGGCCACCAGCACGCGCCTGGCTTGGGCCGAAGCCTCGATCATCACCTGGGCGTGACCGGCGTGAGGTGGATTGAAGGCGCCGCCGTAGAGGGCGATTTCGTACATGGCTTGCTTTCCATTGGGTACACGACATGTACCGTATCACTAATATCGCTTCTGTGAAACGTTGCCTGTTTCGTGGCTTTATCCAATCGATAAGCAAGGAATATCGAAAATTATTTTTCGAGGTGGCTTGTTACATAAGTACATGACATGTACTCTTTGCGCCATGCAGAGGAGAAACCCAGCATGAACAGCCTGACCCGAATCACCGCTTCCTTCGATGTCGATGCGCAAAAGAGCTTCACACCGCTATGCCCTGATGAGCTACCCGTGCCTGGCGGCGACCAGATTGGTCACGAGTTGAACTTCATCGCGTCCCTGGCCAGTTTGCGCATCGGTAGCAAGGACGCCCATTCGCCCCAAGCGCCATGGGTGGTCGCCGATCACGCACAGATGTTGGTGCCGACCGGGCTCGAGCACGCCGACGTCACCTGGGTCAGCCACTGCGTTCCGGGCACCGAGGGTTTCACCCTGCTGGACGAACTGCCGACTCCTTACGACTACGACTATTTCGTCTGGAAGGGCGTCGAACCGGATCTGCACCCTTACGGCGCCTGCTACCACGACTTGCACGGCAAGCTGTCCACCGGCGTGATCGAGTACCTCAAGGGCAAGGGTGTGGAACAGGTCATTGTCGGCGGGCTGGCGCTGGATTTCTGCGTCAAGACCACCGCCCTGCAACTGGCCGCCGCGGGCTTCAAGGTGATCATTCACCTCCCGGCCTGCCGGGCAATCAGTGAGGCGGGCGCCGTTCAAGCCATTCAAGACATGCAACAAGCGGGGATCGCGATCACCGCGACTCGCGAAGACACCACTTGCCTGGTAAGTGCCTGAGGAAAGAACCATGGACAGCGCTTTCGATACCCGCAACGGCACCATCCAGAGTCTCCTGGACACCGACTACTACACCTTCACCATGATGCAGGCGGTGCTGCACCAGCACCCGAATGTCGAGGTGGAATATCAGTTCATCGTGCGTTCCAAGGAGCGGCTCGGTCACCTGATCCCGGACATTCGCATCGAGCTCGAAAAGCTCGCCGGGCTGCAACTGCGTGAGGGGGAGCAGCGGTTCCTGTTCAACAAGCGTTTCCGCGAGTACCTGACGCCGGACTTCGAACAGTTCCTCGGGCTGTTTCGCTTCAACCTGCGCTACATCCATGTGACGGAAGTCGACGGTCAATTGCAGATCCGCGTCCGTGGCCCGATGTTGCACTGCATCATGTTCGAGCAACCGGTGTTGGCGATGGTCAGCGAATTGCGCAACCGCGAGAAATACCCGGAAGTCGAGCTGGCCGACGTCACCCGCAGGCTGTACCAGAAGTTCGAATGGCTGGAGAAAAATGCCAGCCGTGAAGAACTCGCCGAGTTCCGTGTTTCCGACTTCTCGACCCGCCGGCGGCTGTCGTTCAAGGCCCAGCGCGAAGTGGTGAATGTGATGCGCAGCGATTTTCCGGGTGTCTTTGTCGGCACCAGCAACGCTCACTTGGCTTACGAATTCGACCTCCCGCTGATTGGCACCATGGCGCACCAATGGCTGATGGTGCACCAGCAACTCGGACGTCTACGCGAGAGCCAGAACGCTGCGCTGGAAAACTGGGTGCGTGAGTACCGTGGCCGGCTCGGCATCGCACTGACGGACTGCATCAGCACCGACTTCTTCCTCAAGGATTTCGACCTGTACTTCGCCAAGCTCTATGACGGCCTGCGCCAGGATTCCGGTGACCCTATCGTCTGGGCAGACAAAGTGCTGGGACGCTACAAGGAGCTGGGCATCGACCCGCGCACCAAGGACCTGATGTTTTCCGATGGCCTGAATTTCGAAAAATGCCTGCCGATCCTGCGTCATGTCCGTGGCAAGGCCAAGTTCGGTTTCGGCATGGGCACCAGCCTGGCCTGCGACGTCGAAGGCGTCGAGCCGTTGAGCATCGTGATGAAGCTGGTGCGGGTCCACGGCGAGCCAGTGGTGAAGTTCTCCGACGACCCGATCAAGAACGTCTGTGAGGATGCCTCGTTCCTGCGCTACGCCGCCCAAGTGTTCAACGTTGGCCTGATCAATCCACAGCTGGGAGCCTGATATGACTTCGCTTGTGCAAGAGAACATTGCCCGGGAACTGGGCATCGACCGCCAGCTCAAACAGGGTGGCGAAGCAGCAGAAATTGCCCGTCGCGTTGAGTTCATCAAGCAGGTTTTGTGCGAGTCGGGTTGCAAGTCCCTGGTGCTCGGCATCAGCGGCGGCGTCGACTCGCTCACGGCCGGTCGCCTGTGCCAGTTGGCGGTGGAGCAACTGCGCCACGAAGACTATCAGGCGCGTTTTATCGCCGTCCGGTTGCCGTACAAGACCCAAGCCGATGAACAAGATGCCCAGGCCAGCCTGGACTTCATCCGCCCGGACCTGATCACCACGACCAACATCGCCGCGTGTGTCGACGGGCTGATGGCCCATATCGCCATCGATGGCTTGCAGCCTTCGGCAGAGCTCACCGATTTTGCCAAAGGCAACGTCAAGGCCCGGGCCCGGATGCTGGCGCAATACGCCATTGCCAACTTCAGCCATGGGCTGGTGGTGGGCACCGATCACGGGGCAGAGGCGGTGATGGGCTTCTTCACCAAATTTGGCGATGGCGCGTGCGACCTGGCACCGTTGTCCGGGCTGACGAAGACTCAGGTGAGGTTGTTGGCCGATGCGCTGGGCGCTCCCGGCTATCTGGTGCACAAGGCGCCCACCGCTGACCTGGAAGATCTGGCGCCGGGCAAGTTGGATGAAGTGGCGTATGGCTGCGGCTACGAGGAAATCGACGCGTACCTGATGGGCGAAGCGGTCTCTCCCCAGGCGCGGCAGATCATCGAAAACGCCTACCTCAAGACCGCCCACAAACGTGCGTTGCCACGGGTCCCGTTAGTGCTGTGAATGATTAACCCTTGAACGATAGCGACGACTGTTATGACACAGGCAACCAGCATCAAAGATCGCGTACGCATCAAGCACGTCGAAGTCCTCTCGGACAATTGGTACGTGCTGCGCAAGACCACCTATGACTACCTCGGCCGCGACGGCCAATGGCGTGAGCTGACGCGCGAGACCTAGCAAGGTGTTCGAAGCCTTCATGAGCCCGGGCTCGGTGACCGAGCGTGTGCACTTTTTCGTGGGCGAGTACTTCGACGAGGACAAGCAGCACGAAGGCGGCGGCCTGGAAGCCGAGGGTGAAGAGATCGAAGTGCTGGAAATGTCGCTCGATCAGGCCTTGGACATGATCGAGCGTGGTGAGATTTGCGACGGCAAGACCATCATGCTGTTGCAGTACGCCAAGTTGCACCGGTTGCTGGATTAGCCTTTTGCGCCCCCCGTGGACTGACCAAACCGTTTACGGCAGGCGTTCAACTGGACTGCATCTCGTGCTCGGTCTGTCCATCGCCCAGGTAAGGCGGCTCTGTCTGCTCTGGCAGTTCGGTGACGACGCTGAAGTCACTGATTTCGATGGCGCCGACGCCGTGCCCGAGTAGATGGAAGGAAAACGCCTTGCGCGGTTGCGGGTTGTCGAAACGGATGTCCATCACCAATGGCTGGTCGGCGGTCACCGCTACGTCTGTCGGCAGGTCCATCGATACCTCCCGTTCGAACTCCTTGGCCTTGAGGGAAATGTAGGCGGCATGGCCGGCCTCCACGGCGCGGATGGTCAGGCTGACGCGGGTTTGTGAACCCTCGGGCATTTCCAAGTATTGGGCGCCGATCAGGTTGTCCGTCCAGTCGTTGGTGGCGTGGGCCGGCAGCGGGATTTTTTCGGTGCTGCCAAATTGATAGTGCTGGTTCAGGGGCGTGCGTAGCAGCGTTTGGCCAAGCGCCGTGGCCCGGGCGTTGACCAGCCTGGCGCGCTGGCCGCTGTATTGGCCGGCGTAGACCGCACGATCGGCGAGGAAGCCTGCGCTGCGGTAGTCGCGGCAACGCTGCAGGAAATCGCACTCGGTCAAGGTGTCTTTGCCGTTGTGGTAGCGCAGCTTGCCGTTGGTGAACGACATGATCTCGCGGCCCGTCGGGTAGTCCCTGAACAGTGAACGCCCGGACAACGCGGTGGGCACCGCAAAGCCGAAGTAATCGAGAATCGAAGCCGCCAGGTCCACATGGCCGTAGGTGCCTGCCTTGATCGTGGGCAAGGGTTCCGGCGCCAGGGTCAGGTTGAACCCCCAGGATGAGGCCAGGCGCACGTCGTCGATGCCATGGGATTCGTCCGAGGTGATGACCACCAAGGTATTTTCCAGCACGCCCTGGCGTTCCAGGCCGGCCAGGAAGTCCTGCAACGCGTCGTCCAGGTAACCCACGGCCGCTTGCTTGGCGGTGCCGTAGCGCTGCAAGTAGTCATCCGGCGCCGAGTAGGGCTGGTGCGTGCCCACGGTCAGCAAGGTGAGCATCCAGGGCTTGTCGGCCTGTTGCAGCTGCCCGACGTAATCCAGCGCGCCTTCGAAGAACGTCTTGTCGTCCTTGCCCCAGGGGAATTCCAGGTAGTTGGGCCGGGTGAACCATTCCATGCCCAAGGTCGTGTCGAAGCCGATGTGCGGCATGATCCGGTCCTTGGCCATGAACCGCAGGCCAGCGCCCTGGAGGAAATGGGTGGAAAAACCCTGCTGGCGCAGTTGAGCCGGCAGGCACGCCTGATTGCGCTGGGTCTGGTTGAGCATTTCGACGCCTTTGGGTGTGCCGTCGTCGAGTTTGTCGTAGTCACCACACAACATCGCGTACAGGCCGCGAATGGTCTGGTGGCTGTGCAGAACGTAATCGGGGGTGTTCATGCCGCGCTCGGCCCAGGTGCTGAGATGGGGCATCAGGTTTTCCTGGTAGCGGCTGTTCAAGGCCTTGCGATTGGCCTCGACGTAGGCGCCGGGGATGCCTTCCAAGGCAATGAGCAGGACGTTGCGCGCGCGCCCTGGCGCGGCCAGCAGGCGTTCCCCGGCAAGGTCCAGGCGAGTCAAGCCTTGCATGGGCGGGGCCGGGTCCACGGCGTCGCCCTCGACCCATTGCCGGGCTTGGTCCTGTCCGGTGGCGATGCCGGCCGTGATGAGTTGATGGGGCAGGTTGAACACGTTCCACTGGTCCGCTTCAGTGGGGCGCCACGACTGGATGGCACCGTGGGCCAGCAGGAACAACACCGGCAAGGCCCAGGCGTGGCGCGGCAAGCGTGGCGTCGGTTGGGCGCTGCTGGCCCATTGGACCAGCAGCCACACGCCCAGCACCGCCAGCTGGATTGTTGCCAGCCAGGGATGGGCGAAGCCGCCGCCGCTGGAATTTTCGACGAATTGCGGGTCGATCAGGTACTGCACGTCCGATGGGGTGGGCATCCGTCCTACCGCGCTGACCAGCTCGACGGTGGCCAGCGTCAACGCACTCCAGGCCAGCAACATGGGCAGCGTCAGCCACCCGGCACGACGATGGAGCAGCACGACCAGCAGCCCGCCGATGCCCAGGTCCGAGAGGTAGCCCAATGGATCGGACCAACCCAGGGCGAGGCGCAGGCCCATGGGGACGAGTAGCACACAGACAATCAGGGCGATGAGGGAGGCGAGGGGGTGGGTTGCAGCGCGGTAAACCATATTCACAAAAACGGGCCTTTCGGTTGAAGCCAATCCATTGAGCGGACACCACTCCTGTGGGAGCGAGCCTGCTCGCGATAGCGGTGTGTCAGTCGATAGGGATTCAGCTGATCCGACGCTATCGCGAGCAGGCTCGCTCCCACAGGGGGGGCTTTCTTCGGTCATGAAAATTTTACGGAAAGGGATGGTACCAAGGGCCATCCCCCTTGGCCGGGACAATGTCCAGTGTCCGGCTACGCCAGGCTGTGGTTCACTGGCCCAGGCCCCTACAATGGCCGCGTGGCGCCGCTTTGAGGTGTGCAGAAAACTTGTATCAGGATTTCTCATCGGGGGATGGATGGACAGATTCCAGGAAATGCAGGTTTTCGTCGCCGTGGCCCAGGAGGCGGGTTTTTCGGCGGCGGCGCGGCGTGTCGGGCTGTCGGCGGCCAGTGTCACGCGCGCCGTGGCGGCGCTGGAGCAACGCATTGGTACGCCGTTGCTGGTGCGCACCACCCGCAATGTGTACCTGAGTGAAGCGGGTCAGCGCTTTCTCGAAGACTGTCGGCGGATTCTCGCCGATCTACAGGAAGCCGAGGACTCGGCGGCCGGCAGCCACGTCCAGCCTCGCGGACAACTGGTGCTGACGGCGCCGGTGCTGTTCGGCCAATTGTTCGTCACACCGCTGCTGGTCGATTACCTGCAACGCTTCCCCGACGTCAGCATCAATGCCTTGCTGCTCGATCGCACCGTCAGCATGGTCGAGGAGGGCATCGACGTGGCTGTGCGCATTGGTGAGTTGCCGGACAGCAACCTGCGCGCCATCCGTGTCGGTGAGGTGCGCCGGGTGGTGTGTGGCGCCCCGGGTTTCTTCGCGCAGCATGGACGTCCCCGACACCCGGAAGACCTGGAACGCATGCCGGTGGTGGCGTCTTCGGCCATTGGCCAGATCAAGCACTGGACCTTCGTCGACGAGGCCGGTCAAACCTTGTCGGTCCGGCCGGTGCCGCGCTTGGTGGTGACGGCCAACCAGGCGGCGATCACGGCGGCCTGCCAGGGGCTGGGGATGACGCGCGTCTTGTCCTATCAGGTTGCGGCGAACCTGGCCGCTGGCGATTTGGAAATCGTCCTGGCGGATTTCGAGCTGCCCCCCTTGCCCATCCACGTGGTGTATCAAGGCGGGCGCAATGCACCGGCGCGGGTCCGCAGTTTTGTCGACTTCACCGTCAGCGCATTGCGCGAGCATCCGGCGTTGGGCGGCTGAAAACCGGGCGGCGTCTCGAAGCGTTTCGTTTCGGCCAGGGGGGCGTTAATCTGCCGTTTTTTTTGGGGGTGAGGCGTCATGACTTTTCTTCTGCGGCTGTCGCTGGCCCTCGCGGCGTTGCTGTTGAGCGGCTGCGAAAAAGCCCCGGCGCCGGTCCTTGAGCAGCAGTTGTACATCTGGCAGCGCCAATGGACCCCGGCCCATGCGCTGGCGCTGCGCGACAGCCATGACGATTTTTCCGGCCTGCGCGTCCTGGCGCTGCAAGCTTTTCCCGGGGCGAGCTGGAGCCGGGCGCGCATCGATCCGGCGTTGCTCAAGGCGGACGGTCGGGCGCTGATCGCGGTGATTCGCCTCGACGGTCAGCTCAAGTCTTTGGACCAGGACGATGTGATCGCGCAGATCCAGCAGGTGCTGAGCGACTGGCAAGCCCAGGGCCTGGCGCCGGTAGGCGTGGAGATCGATCATGATGCCGGCAATGCGCGCTTGCCGGCCTATGGCAAATTCCTGGCCCAACTGCGCAAGGCCCTGCCGGACACGTTGCGCTTGAGCATCACCGCGTTGCCGGCCTGGCTCGACAGCCCCGCATTGCCCGGGTTGCTGGAGACGGTCGACAGCAGTGTGTTGCAGGTTCACGCGGTGCGCGATCCACGGCAGGGGTTGTTCGATCCGACACTGGCCCGGCGTTGGGCTGAGCGCTGGGACCGGGTCACTGAGCGGCCGTTCTACCTGGCGCTGCCGGCCTATGGCATGGCGTTGCTGGCGACCGAAAGCGGCGTGCCGGTGGTGGAAAGTGAAGTGCCGATCGATCGCGGCGGCGAGCGTCAAGAGTTGCTGGCAGACCCGCAACAAGTGGCCGGGCTTGCGGCAAGCTTGCGCAGCGAACCCTTGGAACACCTGGCCGGGCTGATCTGGTTTCGCCTGCCGCTGGCGGGGGACCGGCGCGCCTGGAGCCTGACCACCCTCGGTGCGGTCGCCCGGGGGGGCAGCCTGACCAGTCGCCTGGCCTTGCACCTGCAAGAACAGGATGGCTTGTATGACATTCGCCTGGTGAACCAGGGCAATCTCGACAGCCCCTGGCCCCAGCGTCTGACGCTGCCCGTGGGCGTGTGTGACGGGGTCGATGCCCTGGCGGGTTATACGTTGCAACAAGCGCCCGGACTGCTTACCTTCACCCGCATTCAGGAAGGTCGCCTGGCCGCTGGCGCACAGCGGGCAATCGGCTGGGCGCGCTGTACAAAAATTGAACAAGGAGCTTTCAATGTTGACCCGTAAGTGGCCCCGTCGCCTGCTTTGTCTGAGCCTCAGCCTGCCGCTGGGCTTTCCGTTGGGGCAGGCGCTGGCCTGCGGGCCGGAATTCGGGATACGCCTGCTGGATGACCGCGCCCAGTCCCTGGCCGATTTGCCGGAAGGCAACTTCCGCTTTGAAATCAGTCGCCTCGGTCATGCGATTGCCGGGCTCAAGCCGGCCAGCGAGGCGACCCTCAACCCGGATTACAACTACGACGATCTGCCGGCCTACGTTGCCCACCGCAACCAGGCCGAGCCGATGGGCCTCACGCCGCCGCAAAAAGCGCTGGTGGAGCGTTTGCGCGCGATGGACGATGTGGACCAGGTCGCCAGCGAAGCGGCGAATCTGCCCGCCGAGCTGCGCTTGTATGCGGTCGGTGCGGCGGCGTTCAGTGCTGCCGACTATCAACGTGCCGTCGAGTCGTTCCAGACGTTGCTGGCGTTGCCGGCCGATCAGCGTCCGCTGCGCAGCACCTGGGCCGCGTATTCCCTGGGGCGGGCATTGTTCAGCCTGAGCACCGAGGCGGGCCGTGGTGAACCGGCCGCATTGCTCGAACAGGCCCGCCAGGCGTTCCGCCAGACGCGGGAATTGAGCGTCGCCGGTTTCAGCGATCCGCTGGAGTTGGGTATCGCCAGCCTTGGCGAAGAGGCGAGGGTGGCTTACACCGTCGACGACTGGAACAGTGCCATTGATCTGTATGCGACCCAGTCCTTGCAAGGTTCGCAGGTTGGCTACAGTTCGCTGCTGCAATTGGCGGGCGACCTCAGCGTCCAGCCGGATGAGCGGTTGAGCCAGTTGCTTGAGAACAAGGCCGTGCAGCAGTTGCTCACGGCGTATCTGCTCAGTCGCGTGGGCTGGTGGGACGGTGAGCAACCCTCGACCGATCAACACCTGGTCGAGCTGTTGCAAGCCAGCACCAACAGCCTGGAGAACGCCGACCGTCTCGCGGCGGTCAGTTATCAACGCGGCGATTACGACGGCGCCAAGGCCTTTGCAGGAAAGGCTGCCGACAGCGGTTTGGCCTGGTGGGTGCGCGCCAAACTGGCCCTGCGTGACGGTGACAAAGTCGCTGCTGCGGCGGCGTACGCGAAGGCGGCCCAGGCCTTTCCCAAGGAAGAGTCCTGGGGCGGTCGACGCACGGCCAATTGGGACTACGAGGTGGTGCAGCCCAAGTGCCGGGTCGAGGGCGAAAGCGCGATCCTGGCCTTGCAGCGCGGGGATTACTTGCAGGCGTTCGATCAGCTCTATCGCGCCCAAAGTATCTATTGGTACGACGCCGCGACGGTGGCTGAGCGGGTGCTGACACTTGAGGAACTCAAACAGTACGTCGACGCCCAAGTCCCGGCGCCACCGGCCTTGAGCCAGCAGGATCGCGACAACTACGTGCCGCTGCCAGTGGCCGCGAGCCTGCGCAATGTCCTGGGGCGGCGCTTGTTGCGTGAAGGGCACTACGACGAGGCGCCGGCCTATTTCGACAACCCGGACCTGCAAAACAAGGCCAAGGCCTATGCGCAGTTGCGCCAGGACGCCGAGTCCAAGTGGTGGCCGAGCAGTCGGGCCGAGGCGTATTTCAACGCGTCTACGCTGGCCCGCAAATGGGGCATGGAACTGCTCGGCTACGAGATGGCGCCAGACTACGCCAGCCTGGGCGGCAGCTATAGCCTGGAGCCGGTGGAACTGAAAATCGGGCCGCTGGTGGCAGAAGGCGAGGTGCAGCGCCAGCAGGCCAGCGCGGCGCAGCCAGACGTGCGCTATCACTATCGGTTCGTCGCCACGGCGCTGGCAAGCCAGGCGGCGGACCTGCTGCCCCACACCAGCCAGGCATTCGCGGCGGTGCTGTGCAAGGCGGTGAGCTACAACTCCAGCCTGGAGGAGCAAAGCGCGTTGTATCAGCGTTACGTCAAGGAAGGCCCTTACGTGGACTGGGCCGGGGACTTTGGTCATCAATGCCAGGAGCCTGACTTCAGCAAGGCGGACAAACGCTACGTCACCCAGGCGGTGGAGCCTGTTCGCTCGGCGCTGCGGCCTTACCGGGCTTGGCTGGAAGCGGGCAGTGCGGTGTTGGTGGTGGCCGTGGCGTTGGGATGGATCAGCCGGCGCCGGCGCAAGGCGCGGATGTCAGCCGAGTAAGCGAAGATCCCTTGTGTGAGTTGTTCACTTAAGGTGTGTTTGGTCCCTGTGGCGAGGGAGCTTGCTCCCGCTGGGCCGAGCAGCGGCCCCATTTTATGAGCGCTTCGCACTGGAGCGCCAGCCCGGTCAAGCGGGAGCAAGCTCCCTCGCCACAGGTTTTTTCGACGGCCTTAAGAACAGCATTGTCCGAGTGAGCCTTGTGGGGGCAAAGCTTGCTCGCGAAGGCGGCAGGCGCCTACATCTGCGTCGCCATCCCCTCTACGGCCATCGCCGCCTGGCGCAGCGCCTCCGAACGCGTCGGATGAGGGTGGCAGGTCAGGGCGATGTCTTCGGCCGAGGCGCCGAACTCCATGGCCACGCAGTACTCGCCGATCATCTCGCTGACGCTTGGGCCGATCAGGTGCACGCCGAGGATTTCGTCGGTACGTTCGTCCGCCAGGACCTTGGCGAATCCCTCGGTCTCGTGGTTGATCTTCGCCCGGCTGTTGGCCGTGAATGGAAACTTCCCGATCTTGTAGGCCCGGCCTTCGGCCTTGAGCTGTTCCTCGGTCTTGCCCACGCTGGCCAGTTCCGGGCGGGTGTAGATGACGCTGGGGATCAGCGCATAGTTCACTTGCGCAGCTTTGCCGGCGATCTGTTCGATGCAGGCCATGGCTTCGTCCTCGGCCTTGTGGGCCAGCATTGGCCCGGACGTCACGTCGCCAATCACCCAGATGCCTGGCGCTTGGGTGCGGTGCTGCTGGTTGGCGAGCATGCCGCGCGGGTCTGGGCTCAGCCCGACGTTCTCCAGTCCCAGCCCTTGGGTGTAGGGTCGCCGGCCGATGGCGACCAGCACGTAATCGGCGTCCAGTGGCTGCGGCTCGCCGCCCGCCGCCGGTTCGACCTGCAATTGCACGCCGCTGGCCGAGGAAACGGCACCAGTGACCTTGGCGCCCAGCTTGAATTCGATGCCCTGCTTGGCCAAGGCCCGTTGCAGAGTCTTGCCTGCCTCGGCGTCCACGCCAGGGCAGATGCGATCAAGGTACTCCACCACCGTCACCCGGGCGCCCAGGCGCCGCCAGACTGAACCCAGTTCGAGACCGATGACGCCCGCGCCGATCACGACCAGGTGCCGGGGTACTTCACTCAAGGACAGCGCACCGGTGGAGTCGAGGATGCGCTGGTGATCGATCTCCACGCCGGGCAGTGGCATGGGTTGTGAGCCGGTGGCGATGACGATGTCCTTGGCGCGCAGTTCGGTCTTGCCGCCGTCGTCGTGGGTGACCGTCACCTTGCCCGGTCCGTCGATGTGGCCCCAGCCCTTGATCCAATCCACCTTGTTCTTGCGAAACAGAAATTCGATGCCCTTGGTCAGGCCGGCGACGCTTTCGTCCTTCTGTTTCATCATTTGCGCGAGGTTGAGCGTGGGGCTGACGTCGATGCCCAGGTTGGCAAACTCCTTGCCGATGGCCGCTTCGTAGAGTTCCGAGGCGTGGAGCAGGGCCTTGGAAGGCATGCAGCCGACGTTCAGGCACGTACCGCCGAGGGTGGGCCGTCCCTCGACGCAAGCGGCTTTCAACCCCAGTTGTCCGGCCCGGATCGCCGCGTTATAGCCGCCAGGACCGCCGCCCAGAATGATCACGTCGTAATGGCTCATCACTGTCTCCCCACATGGCCTGATAAAAAATTATGCTCGTAATATGAGCGCTTCCGAGGATTTCGGTCAAGGCTTAAGTCAAGGCCCAGACTGGGTTCTGGTCATGAAGAATTCAAAACGGAAATTTCACAGCAATCGTTATAAGGTAACGACATAACAGAGCGGCGGTGGCGGTTGGCCACCGCCGCCGATTTTGATCGCGACAAGCGCTGGGGTGGTATGCAAGTCGATCGTGATATCGAAGGGGCGCAACTGGCCGACTGGCCACGCTTTCAACAGGCATCGTTCCAGGGACGGCGCCTGCGCTGGATCGCCTTTGCGCTAGCCGGCGTGGCGGGCGTGGGGTTGGTGTTGGCGTTCTTTATCGGACTGTTTTCGCCGCAGTCGCTGTGGCCGGCGGTGTTGGTCAGCCAGAGTGCCGGCCTGTGGGTCCTGGTCGCAGGCCTGCAATCGGCCTGGTGGATCACGCAATGGCGCACCAGGGCCCTGTCGCCGGCTGTGAATATCGTCGTGGCGGCTGACGAGCCGGTTGAGCACTTGGGCTGGTATGAACGGCTGCTTGAACGAATCGGCGCCCGTTGGGTCGGCCTGCTGGAGCAGATCGGTGCGCCGGTCTTGTGGCTGGCCGGTTGGGCGCTGTTGGTGCTGCTGAGTCTGAAGCACACCTGGGACCTGACGTTGCCGGCAGCCAGCCTCGGCGTCTCAGCCAGTGTCGGCGCGGTGTGTTCGTTGTTGCTGGCGTTCGGGCTGTTGGTGTTCGAGCGTCAGTTGGCCCAGCAAACCCCGGTGCAATGGCCGGAGGCGGCACACCTGGCACAACTGACGCGGGTGGCGATCATCGTGCTGGTGCTCGGCGCCTTGGGGTTGCTGTTCGCCGGGCCAGCGTCCGTCTGGCCGGCGCGCCTGGTGGTGTTGATGGGGCTCTTGCCGGGCCTGGTGGCGGTGGAGTTGTTGCTGCGTGCTGTGTTGTCGTTGTTCACCGCACGCCGCGACGCTTTGGAACCGACACTGCTGGGCCGCAGTGTGATCGCCGGTCTGCTGCGCTGGCCGCCGCAACCGCTGCTGGCCCTGCAACACGAGCTGCATAACCGTTTCGGCATCGACCTGCGCCAGATCTGGGCGTTCAGTTACATGCGTCGTGCGTTCCTGCCGGTGCTGGCGCTGGTGTCGTTGGTGGGCTGGTTATTGACGGGCGTGCATGAAGTGCCGCTGCAAGGGCGCGGCATCTATGAGCGTTTCGGTAAGCCGGTGCAGGTGTTCGGCCCGGGCCTGCACGTCGGCATGCCTTGGCCGTGGGGCCGGGTGCTGAACGTCGAGAATGGCGTGGTTCATGAACTCGCCACCAGTGTTGGGGACACGTCGGTGCCCGTGGCGGCTGACCCGGCCGAGGGGCCGGCGCCGGAGATCGCCAATCGGCTGTGGGACGCCAGTCATGTCAACGATAAATCCCAGGTCATCGCCAGCCGCCGTGCCGACCAGCAGAGCTTCCAGATCGTCAACATGGACGTGCGTTTCGTCTATCGCATCGGTCTGACGGACGCGGCGGCGCTGGCTGCGACCTACAACAGTGCGGACGTCCCGCTGCTGATCCGCAGCACCGCCAGTCGAATCCTGGTGCATGAATTCGCCTCGCGCACGTTGGACGGTTTGTTGGGTGCCGACCGCGTCAGCCTCGCCGATGAAATCGGTCGCGCGGTTCAGGCTGATTTGCAGGCGCTGGACAGCGGTGTGGAAATCCTCGCCACGGTGGTCGAAGCGATTCACCCGCCAGCGGGCGCGGCCAATGCCTACCACGGTGTGCAAGCGGCACAGATCGGGGCCCAGGCGCTGATCGCCCGGGAGCGGGGGGCGGCGGCCGAGCAGACCAACCAGGCGCAGTTGCAAGCCAGCGTTGCCCATGACCAGGCCCAAGCCTCGGCCCGGGAGATCAACGCGAACGCCCAAGCGGCGGACTTGCGCTTCGCCGCAGAGCGCCAAGCCTACGCATCGGCCGGTCACGCGTTTGTGTTGGAGCAATACCTCAGTCAATTGAGTCACGGCCTGGGCAATGCCCGGTTGCTGATTCTCGATCATCGGTTAGGTGGCGGTGGCAACGCGCCGACCATCGACCTGCGTACCTTCCCGCTGCCGGCAGACCCCGCGTCGCCGCGTAACCCTGTCCCGCCAGGAGCTGCCCATTGAGCCCGTCTTCTTCCCACGATCATAGCCACGTGCACGCCGGCCACGATCACGGCCATGCCGGCCATCACCATGGGCATCATCACCACCATCACGGCGAACCAGAACACGCCGGCCCGTTCCCTTGGCGGCGGATGGGCTGGGCGGCATTGCTGGTGGCGTTTGCCGTCGCGGCGGCCAGCCTGGTCCAGGTGCGCTCCGGGGAGGCCACGGTCATCACCCGGTTTGGCAACCCGGCGCGGGTGCTGTTGCAGCCGGGCCTGGGTTGGCGCTGGCCGGCGCCGTTCGAGGCGGCGATCCCCGTCGACCTGCGATTGCGCACCACTTCCAGCGGGCTGCAGGATGTCGGTACGCGGGATGGGTTGCGGATCATCGTTCAGGCGTACGTGGCGTGGCAGGTACAAGGTGATCCAGGCAACGTGCAGCGCTTCATGCGGGCGGTACAGAACCAGCCGGACGAGGCGGCGCGGCAGATCCGGACGTTTGTCGGCTCGGCGCTGGAAACCACGGCGGCCAGTTTCGACCTGGCGAACCTGGTCAATACCGACGCCAGCCAGGTGCGCGTCGCCGATTTCGAAACGCAATTACGCCAGCAGATCGAGCAGCAACTGCTCGCGACGTATGGGGTGCGGGTGCTGCAAGTCGGCATCGAACGCCTGACCTTGCCTTCGGTGACGCTGACCGCGACGGTTGACCGCATGCGTGCCGAGCGTGAAACCATCGCCACCGAGCGCACCGCCATCGGCAAGCGGGAGGCGGCGCAGATCCGTTCCGCTGCGGAGCGTGACGCGCGAATCGTGCAAGCCGACGCGACGGTAAAAGCTGCCGATATCGAAGCGCAATCGCGGGTCGAAGCGGCCCGGATTTATGGCCGCGCCTACGCCGGTTCGCCGCAGCTCTACAACCTCCTGCGTTCGTTGGACACCCTTGGCACGATCGTCAGCCCCAGCACCAAACTGATCTTGCGCACGGATGCCGCGCCGTTTCGCGTCCTGGTGGACGGCCCACCTTCCGTGGAACCCAAGGCTGGAACACAGCCATGAGTGAAGTTCCACGTGGAACAAACGAGTTGTCCAGCCCATGGATTCAGGCCGGTCGCCTGGCCTTCCTGGCGCTCTACGCGGTCACCGTCCTGGCAGCGCTGACCTGGGTGTTCTCCAACGTGAGGCAGATCGATCCACAGGATCGGGCGGTGGTGCTGCACTTCGGCGCGCTGGACCGAATCCAGAACGCCGGCCTGTTATTGGCCTGGCCTTCACCCGTGGAACAGGTGATTTTATTGCCGGCAGCGGATCGGGTCTTGGAGCGACGGGTCGAGAGCCTGCTGCGTACGGATGCCGCCTTGCAGGCCGACCGTGTCGCCAGTTTCGCCACGCCGGTGAACGATGCCTTGGCAGGCTCCGGCTATTTATTGACCGGAGATGCGGGCGTGGTGCAGCTGGATGTGCGGCTGTTCTACAAGGTCACCGAGCCTTACGCCTATGTCTTGCAGGGCGAGCACGTGCTGCCGGCGTTGGATCGGTTGGCGACTCGCAGTGCGCTGGCGCTGACTGCCGCCCGGGACTTGGACACCATTCTGGTTGCCCGTCCCGAACTGATGGGCAGCGACAGCCAAGCCGCCGAACGCCGCGAACGCTTGCGCGGTGACCTGGTGCAAGGGATCAACCGCCGCCTGGCCGAGCTGGCGGCGACAGGGCAGGGGGTGGGCGTCGAAGTGGTGCGGGTCGATGTGCAGTCGAGCCTGCCAGGGCCGGCGGTGAGTGCGTTCAATGCGGTGCTGACCGCCAGCCAACAGGCGGATAAAGCCATCGCCAATGCCCGCACCGAAGCTGAAAAACTGACCCAGACTGCGCGCCAGGAGGCCGACCGGGCCCTGCAAGTGGCCCATGCCCAGGCCAGTGAACGCCTGGCCAAAGCCTCCACCGACACTGCCTCGGTGTTGGGGCTGGCGAAGACCCAAGGCAGCGACCCGCAACTGTTGCTGCGCCTTTATCGCGAACGTGTGCCGGCGATTCTTCGCCAGGCCGGTTCAGTGACGACGGTCGATCCAAAAGACGATGCCCGCCTGATTATCCAAGGAGCCGAGCAATGACCGCTCAAACCGTCGCCGCACCCATGCTGTCGGGCGCCGAGCAGCGCGCTGCCGCTCGACAACTGACCCTGGCGATGCTCGCGCTCGGCCTGCTCGCCTTGGGCCTGGTCTGGCGCGGCTGGTCACCGGAACAGACCGGTGTGAGCCAACTGTTGCTGGGATTCGCTTCGTTGCTGGTGGCGGTGCCGGTGATGCGTTCGGCCTGGTACAGCTTGCGTTATCCGAGCCTGCATGGGCTCACCGACCAACTGATCGCCCTGGCGATGCTGGGCGCCTGGGCGACCGGCGACCTGCTGACCGCCGCGCTGCTGCCGATCATCATGATTTTCGGCCATGTGCTGGAGGAGCGCAGTGTCATCGGTTCCCAGGAAGCGATCCACGCCCTTGGCCAACTGACCCGCAGTCAAGGGCGCAAGGTACTGGCCGATGGGACGATCATCGACGTGGACAACAGCACGCTCAGGCCGGGCGATGTGGTGGAGGTGCGTGCCGGCGACCGGGTCCCCGCTGACGGTCGGGTGTTGTCCGGCCAGGCCAGCCTCGACACCGCGCCGATCACGGGCGAATCGGTGCCGCTGGAAGCCGTGGTGGGCACCGAAGTCTTTGGGGGCGCCATCAACCTCGATGGCTTGCTGCGCCTGGAAGTGACTCGTACCGGCGGTGAATCGACGTTGGGCAAGGTCATCGCTTTGATGCAAAGCGCCGAACGTTCCAAGCCGCCCATCACCCGATTGTTGGAGCGTTACGCCAGCAGTTACCTGGTGTTGGTGTTGCTGCTGGCGGCCGTGACCTGGTTCGTCACTCACGACGCCCAGGCGATGCTGGCGGTATTGGTGGCGGCGTGTCCTTGCGCGCTGGTGCTGTCCGCGCCGGCCACGGCCATCGCCGGAATCGCCGTGGCCGCGCGCCATGGCATCCTGATTCGCAGCTCGGCGTTCCTCGAAGAACTGGCGGACCTGACGTCGCTGGTGGTCGATAAGACGGGCACCCTGACCTACGGAACCCTGCGCCTGCAATCGATCGAAAGCGCCCTCGACGACCATGCCTCCCTGTTGCCGCTGGCCGCCAGCCTCGGTTCGGCCAGCAGTCATCCGGTCAGCCGTGCCCTGGCGGGGCTGGTGGAACAAGCACAACACTTGCCGCTGCTGAACATTCACGAGCGCCAGGGCCTGGGCATCGTCGCGATGACCGAACAGGGCGAGGCCGCGCTCGGTCGACCGGAGTTGTTCGCCCAGTTGGGCATCGCCACGGCGGCGATCCCCGAGCACGACGGCCCGATTGCCGGATTGGCCTTGGGCGGACAGTTCCTCGCCTGGCTGCTGCTGGCCGACAGTATCAAGCCAGAAGCACGAACGGCCATGACGCAATTGCGCGAGTTGGGGATGGGACGACAGCTGCTGCTGACGGGGGACCGCCAAAGCGTGGCCGACACTCTCGCCCGGGAGGTCGGCATCAGTGATGTCCAAGCCCGGGCCCTGCCGGAAGACAAGCTCAAGCGAGTCATGACCGAGATCGACCACGGCTTCCGGCCGATGGTCGTGGGCGACGGCATCAACGACTCCCTCGCGCTGAAGGCCGGGGTCGTGGGCGTTGCGATGGGTGCCGGAGGCGCGGACATCGCCCTGGCGTCGGCAGACATCGTGCTGATCGGCAGCGATTTGAGGCGCCTGGGGACCTGTGTGCGGTTGAGCCGTCAGTGTCGCCGCACGTTGCAGGTCAACGTGATCATCGGCCTGGGCTGGACCTTGGCGATCGTCGCGTTCGCCGCGTTTGGCTGGCTTGGCGCGGCGGGGGCGATGATTGCGGCCTTGCTGCACAACCTGAGCACGCTGCTGGTGTTGGGCAATGCCGGGCGATTGCTGCGGTTCCAGGAGCCGTTGGCGAAGGTGTGAGGTGGGCCGCCGGGCGTGCGCGACGAACTGTAGGCGGTGCGCGCAGTCTGCTGGGAAGAGGGCAAGCCTTCAGGCCGCGAGCGCACGATGCGGGTGGAGCGGTGATAGAAAAGGGCTATAAATTGGATAGCCTGCTATTTTTCTACTTTGGTCTACCCTCATTTCAGACGTCTGAAACAAGGGGGATTTTCCATGCTCGCGCAACTTCCACCGGCCTTACAGAATCTGCATCTCCCGCTTCGGCTGCGGCTCTGGGATGGCCATGAATTCATGCTGGGGGCCGATCCCAGCGTCACGATCGTGGTCAAGGACCCACAAATGGTCGCGCAACTCACCCACCCCAGCCTGGATGCGCTTGGGGCGGCGTTCGTCGAGGGCAAACTGGAACTCGAAGGGTCGATCCACGAAGTCATACGCGTCTGCGACGAATGGAGCCAGGCGCTGCTGAATGAAGACGACGATGTCACGCCGGTGCGCACGGTCCACGATAAGGAGACCGACGCCCAGGCGATCTCCTATCACTACGATCTGTCGAATGCCTTCTACCAGTTGTGGCTCGACAGCGACATGGCTTACTCCTGCGCCTATTTCGAGACCGGTAGTGAAAGCCTTGAACAGGCCCAACAAGCCAAGTTTCGTCATCTGTGCCGCAAGCTGCGCTTGCAACCCGGTGACTATCTGCTGGATGTGGGCTGTGGTTGGGGCGGTCTGGCGCGTTACGCCGCGCGGGAGTTCGGCGCCAAGGTATTTGGCATCACCCTGAGCCAAGAGCAACTGGCGCTTGGGCGCGAACGCGTCAAGGCGCAGGGCCTGGAAGGGCAGGTCGAGTTGCAGTTGCTGGACTACCGGGACCTGCCCCAGGACGGTCGTTTCGACAAAGTGGTCAGCGTCGGGATGTTCGAGCATGTGGGCCACGCCAATCTGGCGCAGTACTGCAAGACCCTGTTTGGCGCCGTTCGCGCCGGTGGGTTGGTGATGAACCATGGCATTACCGCCAAGCACACCGACGGTCGCCCGGTGGGACGCGGTGCCGGTGAGTTCATCGAGAAGTTTGTATTCCCCCACGGTGAACTGCCGCACCTGTCGATGATTGGCGCGTACATCAGTGAAGCGGGCCTGGAGATCGTCGACGTCGAAAGCCTGCGCATGCATTACGCGCGCACCTTGGATCATTGGAGCGAGCGCCTGGAAGACAATCTTGAGGCAGCGGCCAAGGAAGTGCCGGAGCAGGCGCTGCGGATCTGGCGTTTGTACCTCGCCGGTTGCGCCTACGCGTTCGCCAAGGGCTGGATCAACCTGCATCAGATCCTGGCGGTGAAGGCCCATCCTGACGGTAGCCACGAACTGCCTTGGACCCGTGACGATATCTACGTGCCCTAGGCTTTTCGTACAGAGCCTAGTCCTTATTAGAGGATCGGTGAAATAAGCCGGGCGATCCGCATGCCGACCTTCTGCAGGCGGTGGGTTTCCCGGCTTTCCTGTTGAGCGATTTCGTGGGCTTGGTCGAAGTCCTTCTCCAGCATCTGCTCAACGTCGCTGGCGAAGGCGATGTCCATGGTGAGCAGCATCACTTCGAAGTTCAGGCGAAACGAGCGGTTGTCCAGGTTCGCACTGCCGATGGCGCTGATTTCCCGGTCGACCAGCACCACTTTCTGATGCAAGAACCCCGGCTCATAACGAAACACCCGCACGCCGGCCCGCACCGCCTCGAACGCATACAAGCTCGACGCCGCGTAGACGACCTTGTGGTCCGGTCGCGAGGGCAACAGGATGCGCACGTCGACGCCCCGCAGCACGGCCAGGCGCAAGGCGGCGAATACCGCTTCGTCTGGAATGAAATACGGCGTGGTGATCCAGACGCGTTCGCTGGCCGCGTGAATCGCTTCGACAAAAAACAACGAGCAGGTTTCGTAGGCATCGGCCGGGCCGCTGGCCAGCAATTGGCAGAGCACGCCGTCATCGGGGTAGGTGTCGGGCAGGATCAGCGGCGGCAATGAACGGGCGGCCCAGAACCAGTCTTCGGCAAAGGACTCCTGCATGCTCGCCACCACAGGTCCACGCACTTGCACATGGGTATCGCGCCAGGGTGCCAAGGGCGGCCGTTCGCCCATGTATTCGTCGCCAACGTTGTGGCCGCCGACAAAACCCAGCACGCCGTCCACCACCACGATCTTGCGATGGTTTCGAAAGTTGACCTGGAAACGGTTGAGCCAGCCACTGCGAGTGGCGAAAGCCTTGACGTGGACGCCGCCGTCGCGCAATGCCTGGACATAGCGGTGGGGCAGGGAATGGCTGCCGATGCGGTCGTAGAGTAAATAGACCGACAGGCCCTGCGCGGCTTTCTTCAGCAGCAATGTCTGCAGACGCTGACCGAGACGGTCTTCATGGATGATGAAGAACTGGATCAGCACGGCTTCGCGTGCCTGGTCGATGGCCTGGAAAATCGCCTCGAACGTGGCCTGGCCATTCACGAGCAGTTGCACTTGATTGTTCGCCAGGCACGGCGCACGTCCCAGCTTGGGCATGGCCCGTAACGGCGCATAGGCTTGGGAGGCGCGGGCCGCGAGGGCCTCTTCGACCCAGGGGCGCCAGTTGAGGTCGGAGATGGCCTTGCGCATTTCTTCGTTGGCCTGACGGCGTGCCTTGATGTAGCCATCGAAGGTGCTGCGGCCGAAAACCAGGTACGGAACCAGGGTCAGGTAGGGGATGAACACCAATGACAGGGCCCAGGCGATCGAGCCTTGGGCGGTTCGCACCGTCAGTACCGCGTGGACGGCGGCGATGGAGCCGAGGGTATGGAGCAGCGCGATCAGGTAACCGAAGACATGCGGGCCGAAATAATCCATGGGGCACTTTTGCTCCTGAAATTTCAATGCTTAACAGACCATGTTCCACGGCGAATGTCGCCACTTAATTCACTCATCGTAGCCCTGAACCGAAGCCTGCAGGCGGCGTCTAACGGCCACTTGTCCTCTGGAGTGCTTGCAATGAATGTTCGTCTGCTGGGTTTGGCCTTGGCGGTTGGTTTGTCAGTTCCTGTGGCTGCCCAGGCGCAAATGCTTCAACCGGGCTTGTGGGAATTGACTACAAGCAACATGAAAGTCGATAACCAGAATTTGCCGGATCTGCAGCTGATCCTCGGCCAGTTGCAAACCCAGATGACTCCGGAGCAACGGGCGATGCTCGAAAAGCAGGGGATCACCATGGGCGGCAAAGGCATCCGCGTGTGCCTGACGCCGGCGCAGGTGCAGACCAATGACATTCCGCTGCAAGACCCGCAATCGGGGTGCAAACAGCAGATCACCGAGCGCACCGGCAATCAGTGGAAGTTTCGCTTCAGCTGCCCCAAAGCCCAGGGCAATGGCATTGCCACCTTCCAGAGCGATCGTGAGTTCACCACCAAGGTCAACGGCACGTTCAATGCCACCGGTATCCAGCAGAACGGCAGCCTCGACACCCGCGCCGTGTGGCTGGGGCAGGATTGCGGAACGGTCAAGCCGCGCGCCTGAAGCTCATTTCGAGGGTGTGGCCTGGGTGTTGTGGGAGCAACGCTTGCTCGCGATGGCAGCGACCTGAACCGCTGCCATCACCCTTCAGCTCAATCAAGGCTGGCCCAGGGCCTTGCACAGTGTGTTGAGGTTGTATTCGAACAGGCCGGTGAACGTGCTGGCCGGTCCGCTGGCGGCGAGGGCATCGGAGTACAACGTACCGCCGATGCGCGCGCCGCTTTCGTCGGCGATCTGCTTGAGCAGTCGCGCGTCCTTGATGTTCTCCATGAACACCGCTTTGACTTTTTCCTGACGGATCTGGGTAATCAGCGCGGCGACTTCCGCGGCCGAAGGTTCACGCTCGGTGGATAAACCCTGGGGTGCCATGAAATCGATACCGTAGGCCTGGCCCAAGTAGCCGAACGCATCATGGGACGTCACGATCTTTCGATGACCCGCCGGCAGGGCAGCGAACTTGGCTTTGGCTTCGGCGAGCAACGCATAGATCTTTTTCAGGTACGCCTGGCTGTGACGTTCGTAATCCGCTTTGTTGGCCGGGTCGGCGGCGACCAGGGCCTTGGTGATGTTGCCGACATACAGCTCGGCGTTCGCCAGGTTATGCCAGGCGTGAGGATCGGGAATGGCTTGGCCATCTTCTTCCAACGAGCGGGGGATTACGCCGTGGCTGGCGCTGATCACCGGAGCGCTGGTCTCGGTGCTGGTGACGAGGCGATCCAGCCACGGTTCGAAACCCAACCCATTCTTGATGATCAGTTTCGCGCGCAACAACGCCTTGGCATCGTCGGGCGTCGGTTCGTAGGTGTGCGCATCGGCGTCTGGCCCGACCATGTTGGTGATCTGGACATGGTCGCCGCCGATCTGTCGGGTCATGTCGGCGAGGATGCTGAAGCTGGTCACCACCTGAAGCTTCTCGGCGGCGGACAAGGACATGGACAGCAGCAGACTGAACAGCACGAGCAAAACGCGCATCGGGAAACTCCTCATGGGGATGTGAGCAAAGGCGGGCGGCGCAGCAAGCCGTGCACCGGACCGAACACCACGGACGACAGGTACAGCGCGCCGGCCACCAGCACGATCGCCGGCCCGCTGGGCACTGAAAAGTAGAAGGACAACAGCAGGCCCAGCCACACCGAGAGGCAGCCGAACAGCGCGGCGAGCGCCATCAATGCCGGTAGGCGCCGGCTCCAGAATCGCGACGCGGCAGCCGGTAGCATCATCAGGCCGACCACCATCAGCGCGCCGATGGCCTGGAAGCCGATCACCAGGTTCAATACCACCAGGGTCAGGAACACCCCATGGGCGATCGGCCCCAGTCGACTGACGGTTTGCAGGAACAGCGGATCCAGGGTGTCGAGCAACAGCGGTCGATAGATCAACGCCAGGGCGATCACGCTGCCGGCTGAAACCCAGAGCATGCCGATGAGGGTCGGGCCGTCCACCGCCAATGCGGAACCGAATAACAGGTGGAGCAGGTCCAGGCGTTTGCCGGCGACGCCCAGGATCAGTACGCCGGCCGCCAGCGAAATGGGGTAGATCGCGGCGAGACTGGCGTCTTCCCGCAGGCCGGTACGCCGGGTGATCCAGGCAGCCAATCCGGCCATGCTCAGGCCCGCGCCCAGGCCGCCGAGGGTCAAGGCGGGAAGGCTCAACCCGGCGACCCAGAACCCCAGGGCGGCGCCGGGCAGAATACCGTGGGCCACAGCGTCACCGATCAGGCTCATGCGCCGCAGGATCAGAAACACCCCCAGTGGGGCGGTGCTGCACGCCAACACCAAGCCACCGAGCAGCGCTCTGCGCATGAAGGCGAATTCTTGAAAGGGCAGCCAGAGATGGGGGACGGCGAGCATCAGGCCACCCGCGTGTGGGAAGGCAGGTTGATCAGCTCGACGCTGCGGTTCAGCACGCAGCCGGTAGGACGAATCAGCAAGGTGTGGGGAATGTGTTGGCGCACTGCGGCCAGGTCGTGACAGACCACCACCAGCGTTCGGCCTTCGGCGTGCCAACTGTGAATGTGTCTCCACAACAATGCCTGGCCTTCTTCATCGAGGGCCGCGTGGGGCTCGTCGAGCAATAACAGCGGCGCGTCCGCCAGACTCAGACGAGCCAGCAGGGCGCGCTGTAATTCGCCACCGGACAGCGCCATCAGCGGTCGATGTTCCAAGCCGCCGAGCGCCCAGTCCTTCATCACGGCTTGGAGTCGTGCACTGCGCTGGGCCGGTGTTTGGCTCTTGCCCCAGGCGCCTGCCGCCACCAGCTCTTGCAGATTGATGGGAAATTGCCGGTCCAGATGTTGCTGTTGCGGCAGGAACGAGACGCCGCCGCGCCGTGGAATATCCAGTGTGATGCTGCCCGACAGCGGCTTTTGCAGCCCGGCGAGCACTTTCAGCAAGCTGCTTTTGCCTGAGCCGTTGGCGCCGACGATCGCGGTGAGGCTGCCGGTCGGTCGGTTCATCGTCAGGGGCGGGGTGAGCGGCTGACCGGGTGCACCCCAACGCAGGGCCTGGCAATCGATCATGATGCCTCCCGGTTCCAGCGGCTGTAGGCCACCGCATCATGGGCATGCAGGCTTTCGGCATGGACCACCTGTATCTCGAAAGCGGCGATGTCGGCCGAGCGTTTCAGGGCAATGTTCAATCGCCGAGCGGCGTCTTCGCAGAACATCAGGTTCTGCCCGTTGGCGAGGGCGAACGCCTGTTCATCGGCGCGTTTGACCGCGGTCTGGACGGCAGTGCCCAGGGCGGCCTCTGCTTCATTGATGAGCGACAGTAACGGCAGCTCATCAACCTCGGCGTTCAATCGCAAACTCAGGTGGGCAGCGCTGCGTTGACTATGGGGCGTGGCGACAATGCCTTGTGAAGAGCCCAGCCAAGCGAGGACTTCAGCGTGTTCGAGCGGTTTGTTGGCGAAATCGTCCACGAATTGTTGCTGGATCAACTGTCGGGCGAGGGCTGCTGAACAAGGGCAAGTGGAGGAATAAGTAATCTGAATCTTGAGTTCCACGTGGAACACTGTGTTGTTCAGGTTCGCTTCGATGCACGCCGGATAACGTTTCCAACCGGCCAAAGGACTGACCAGCGCCGCACGTTTCAACAGCAGTTCGGTGTGGATACGCAGGGACGCCGAATGGGACAGGCCTTCGTGGCTGTCCAGAAACTGCTGTAGGACACGCCGCAACAATCCTGGGGAAAGTGCCTCGTTCTCCAGCCCCTCCAGCGCCAAGTACAAGCGTGACATGTGGATACCGCGCGCTTCGCCGTCGTCGAGGCTGACGCCAGCGTCGGCCAGGGCAGTCAGGCGCTGGCCATCGATGAGGATGGGAATTGCGACGCTATGCATGCCAACCCAGTCGAGAGGCAAGGCTTGTCGGGCTGCTTGCGCGGCAATGTCCGGCAGGGTTAAAGCATTCATGATCGAGGTCCGTCGGAGAGTAGCTTGATGTTATACTATAACGATAACGCAGACTGCATCTGTTTCATGAATTGAATTTCATCCTCTTTGCTCGCGTTCCACGTGAAACATCAGTGGGAAAGCTGGCAGCCATTCACGCGCCCACAGATGAAGTTTCCCGTGCTTCCGCCGGAGCTGGAAAAACGATTGAGCGTCGTCCAGCCGACTCTTCGGCTGTATCCCACCCAGACTTCGCCATTGGAAGCCACGCCGGTGAAGAATGTCAGCGGCCCGTAACGACTATTGGTTTGCGCCCAAGAGCGTCGATCCGTGGCTTCAAAACCTTGCAGATAAATATGGGTTCCTGCGGTAACGACGCTATAGGCATTGCCTTGCGCGTCCGTACAAGCGAGGACATTGGCGCTTCGCGTGCAGTTCGCCATAGGCGGGTTCTGCGCTGATACACCGGTCGCTAGCAGCAACAGGCTTGCGAATACGATTCTCACAGGATGGCGCATCGAACGGCTCTCGAACCATGGGAAAACAAGGCTGGTTAAATCCATCTGTTATACTATAACATAAAAATACGCCCGCCCTGGACCGAGCCAAAGCGCGGACATCCACGCCGTCTGATGAGGATATGCCCCATGCCCAATCGTCTCCCTGTCACCGTGCTTTCCGGTTTCCTCGGGGCTGGTAAAAGCACGCTGCTCAATTACGTGCTGCGCAACCGCGACAATCTCCGAGTCGCCGTGATCGTCAACGATATGAGCGAAATCAACATCGATGGCAGCGAAGTCCAGCGAGATGTCAGCCTGAGCCGCTCTGAGGAACGGCTGGTGGAAATGAGCAACGGCTGCATTTGCTGCACCCTGCGCGAGGATCTGCTGGAAGAGGTCAGTCAGCTCGCCAGGGAAGGCCGCTTCGACTATTTGTTGATCGAATCCACCGGCATTTCCGAGCCGTTGCCGGTGGCGGAAACCTTCACATTCCGCGATGAAGAGGGCCGTAGCCTGGCGGATGTCGCACGGCTCGACACGATGGTGACCGTGGTCGATGGCGTGAATTTCCTGATGGATTATCAAGCCGCCGAAAGCCTTGCATCACGGGGCGAAACCCTGGGTGAGGACGATGAGCGTTCGATCACCGACTTGCTGATCGAGCAGATCGAGTTCGCTGACGTGATTCTGATCAGCAAAATCGACCTGATCAGTCGCGCCGAAAGGGAGGAGTTGGTTGCGATTGTGCAACGTCTCAACACGCATGCGCAGATCCTCCCCATGAGCATGGGGCAGGTGCCACTGGGGAAAATTCTCGACACCGGTCTGTTTGACTTCGAACGCGCCGCTCAGGCGCCTGGCTGGTTGCAAGAGTTGCGCGGCGAACACGTGCCTGAAACCGAAGAATATGGCATCGCGTCGACAGCCTATCGGGCACGTCGACCGTTCCATCCGCAGCGCTTCTTCGATTTCATCGACCGTCCGTGGAGCCAGGGCCGGCTTCTGCGTTCGAAGGGTTTCTTCTGGCTGGCCAGCAAACCGGAAGAGGCGGGCAGTTGGTCCCAGGCGGGCGGCTTGATGCGCCATGGGTATGCCGGGCGCTGGTGGCGCTTCGTGCCGAAGAACCAATGGCCGCAGGATGAGCAAAGCACCGCCGCCATCATGAAGCACTGGCTGCCCTCCACAGGCGATTGCCGCCAGGAGCTGGTGTTCATCGGCCAGAACCTGGACTTCGCCCAGCTCGCTGCCGAACTGGACGCATGCTTGCTCACGGACGTTGAAATGGCCCTGGGCGTTGAGGAGTGGCGCCGGCTGGCGGACCCCTTCGGCGCCTGGCATCACGAGGTCGAGGTGTGAGGCTGGCCTAAGGTTTGAGCCAGGTACCCTGGCTTTGCCCTTCGCAGAACGGCTGCAGGTAAGCGGCGTCGCTTGCTACGCCGTAGTAGTGAATGTCCTGGCGGTAAGGCATATTGGCGACTTGGGCATTGCTGCAAATGCCGAACGCACCGCCAGGGCATTGGTCGACGTATTGCACCTCGACTTTCTGTCCGGCCAGGCTGGGCTGGCAGAAACCATCGGCAAACAGCTTTGGCGGGATGTTGCGGTTCTGCTGGCAGACTTTCACATCGAGCCGTTCTGCCTGGCTATGCACCACGCAGGCCTGGGCCAGTACCTGATTCGAAGCCAGCACCAGTAGCAGGCAGCCAATCATCCGCATGTTTACCTCCATCGAAGTCGTCGATATGTTGCAAGACATCCCCACTCATGTGATCGCCGGCCCTTTGGGCGCCGGCAAGACCAGCCTGATCAGGCATCTGCTGGCCCAGCGCCCCGTCAACGAACGCTGGGCGGTGCTGATCAACGAGTTCGGCCAGATCGGCCTGGATGCCGCCCTGTTGACCCAGGCAGCCGATGGTATCGCACTGGGCGAAGTGGCCGGGGGCTGTTTGTGTTGCGTCAACGGTGCGCCCTTTCAGATCGGCCTGGGGCGATTGTTGCGCAAGGCGCGCCCGGACCGGCTGTTTATCGAACCTTCGGGCCTTGGCCATCCGGAGCAGTTGCTGCGGCAATTGAGCGAAGCTCCGTGGCGGGGCGTACTGACGGTGCAACCGTGCGTGATGGTGCTGGACGCCCAGGCGCTGGCAGATGGCAAGCCTTTGCCCGATGCGCAACGCCACGCCCTCGTGCACAGCGGGTTGCTGATATTGAACAAGTCCGCGAGCCTCACGGGCGTCGAGCGAGAGCGGGTGGCGGCGCAGTTGTCGGGGCCGGCGCTGTACTGGACGGACCACGCTGCGCTGCCGATCGAGCGATTGCCGGGTTTTGCCACCCAGGGGCGTGGCGTTGTGGATAACTCCCCGCTACCCAAAGTAGTGGGTCAGATACCGGCGGTATGGACCGACCCGACATCGCCGATCTGCCTGTATCAGCAACTGGAGGGTGGCTGGAGTATCGGCTGGCGCTGGCACGCAAGCCAGCAGTTCGCGCCGGCGGCGCTGGCTCGATGGCTGCGAAGTACAGGCTGGAAACGAGCGAAGATGGTTATCCACAGCGCCGATGGCTGGATATCTGCCAACGCGCTGGAGGGCGAGACCTTGCAGTGGCAGGTCAGCGAATGGCGACAGGACTCGCGAATCGAATTGATCTTCGATGAGCCGCAAGAGGTCGAGGCCCTGCGAACCGGCCTGGCGAACTGCCGTTGCGCGTAGATCAGCCTTGTTTCAAGACTTCCATTTGTTGTGTTCCTGGCGCCATTGGCTCAGTTCGATGACCTGCGCCCGATGTCGGCCCGGGACCGGTTCGATCGGTGTGGGAGGCGTTTCTTCGAACGGCATCGGGTAGGGCGCCAGCTCAATCTGTGCGCTGTGGGCACCGAACTGGGTAATGGTGCCACTGTGGCGAGTTTCCCCCGTGACGGTGAACTCGAAATTGTAGATACGCGCCAGGCGTCGTCGTCCGCTGGCATCTTTTACGAAACCGATTCTTTTCAGCGCCACATTGCCGTCCAGCAGCTCGATCTTGAGATTGGCGCAATGCTGCATGACCCTCGCCAGCGCTCGTTCCCGCAAGCCATGGTTGTGCCACAGCCAGGCGCCGCCGGTAGCCAGCAGCATCAGCACGAAAATATTTCCAAGGGTCAGCATGAACGAAATGCTCCAACAAGTTGCTGCCAGCTTAACTGCCTCGCCGGTCTGTCGTACAGGCTGTGTTTAGTCGCATACTGCGTGGCTTGAATTTCAATGGCTCTAGGGAAACTGCCTGCATGAAACGTACGCCCCATCTGCTTGCCATCCAGTCTCACGTGGTGTTCGGTCACGCTGGCAACAGCGCTGCCGTGTTTGCGATGCAGCGGGCCGGGGTGAACGTCTGGCCGCTCAATACCGTGCAGTATTCCAACCACACTCAGTATGGCCAGTGGGCCGGCGAAGTGTTCGCGCCCCAGCAAATACCGGCGTTGGTCGAAGGGATTGCCTCCATCGGCGAGCTGGGCAATTGCGATGCGGTGCTGTCCGGTTACCTGGGCAGCGCGGCCCAGGGCCGGGCGATCCTGACGGGCGTGGCGCGGATCAAGGCCGCCAATCCCAAGGCGTTGTACTTGTGTGACCCGGTCATGGGGCATCCGGAAAAGGGCTGCATCGTGGCGCCCGAAGTGAGCGAGTTTCTGCTTGAAGAAGCCGCTGCGGTAGCGGACCTGCTGTGCCCGAACCAGCTGGAGCTGGACAGTTTCGTCGGACGCAAGGCGCAGTCGCTGTTCGACTGCCTGGCGATGGCCCGTGGGCTATTGGCTCGCGGACCGAAGGCGGTACTGGTCAAGCACCTGGCTTATCCGGGCAAACCTGAAGACAGCTTCGAAATGTTGCTGGTGACCGCCGACGGCAACTGGCATCTGCGCCGTCCGCTGCTGGCGTTCCCTCGTCAGCCGGTGGGCGTGGGCGATCTCACTTCGGGCTTGTTCCTGGCGCGGATACTGCTGGGGGACAGCCTGGTGGCGGCCATGGAATTCACCGCCTCGGCGGTACACGAGGTGCTGCTGGAAACTCAGGCGTGTGCCAGCTACGAACTCGAACTGGTTCGCGCCCAGGATCGCATTGCACATCCGCGGGTGCGGTTCGAGGCGGTGCCGATCAGTTTTTGATCAATTCGAATCCTGGGGAGCGAGAGCTTCCAGGAAGAATGCATTCAATGTGGGAGCGAGCCTGCTCGCGATGAGGACATGACATTCAACATCAGTGTTGACTGTCTCTCCGCTATCGCGAGCAGGCTCGCTCCCACATGTGTTCTATCTGTCTGTTAAGGCGCGTCCGCCTTGATTTCCTGGTAACGCTTTTCCAGCTCCTGACGAATCTGCCGGCGCTGCTGGGCTTGCTCGTAACGGCGCTTCGCTTCGCTGTTCTGCGGTTGCAACGGCGGGACGGCAGCGGGTTTGCGCTGGTCGTCCACCGCGACCATGGTGAAAAAGCAGCTGTTGGTGTGGCGTACCGAGCGCTCGCGAATGTTTTCGGTCACGACCTTGATGCCCACTTCCATCGACGTGTTGCCGGTGTAGTTCACCGAGGCCAGGAAGGTCACCAGTTCGCCCACGTGAACCGGTTCACGGAAAATCACTTGGTCAACCGACAGGGTCACCACGTAGCGACCTGCATATCGGCTGGCGCAGGCGTAGGCGACTTCGTCGAGGTACTTGAGCAGGGTGCCGCCATGGACATTGCCAGAGAAGTTGGCCATATCAGGGGTCATCAACACCGTCATCGACAGCTGGGCGTTTCCGGGTTCCATAACGTACTCACGATTCAAGGCAACGGTTGAGAGAGTTCGCCTCTGCGGGCGCTGGCAAGGTTTTACAAACCACCGATATCGGGACGCTGCGCCTGTGGCTGCCGTCACGCTTCGCTGGATCTGTTTCCATATATTGCACCGTCTTTTTGTCGGAAGTCGCGGTGTTACCCTTCAAAGGCCCGATGTGAGGGCATTTCCTACAAGGTAAACGGACTTATCCACTCCGGAATGAGTCTTTTGAAGCGGGAGCCTCCTTCATGCATGCCATCAGTTTCATTCAAGACTTGGCGATCATCATGATGGCAGCGGGGTTGGTGACCGTACTCTTTCACCGTCTCAAGCAACCGGTGGTGCTGGGCTATATCGTCGCCGGCTTCCTGATCGGCCCGCATACACCGCCGTTCGGTTTCATTCACGACGAAGACACGATCAAGACACTGGCCGAGCTCGGGGTGATTTTCCTGATGTTCTGCCTGGGCCTGGAGTTCAGCCTGCGCAAGTTGTTCAAGGTGGGCGCCACGGCCTTCATCGCCGCCTTCCTCGAAATCGTGTTGATGATCTGGATCGGCTACGAAATCGGTCGCTGGTTCGACTGGAGCACCATGGACTCGCTCTTTCTCGGTGCGATCCTGGCTATCTCGTCGACCACCATCATCGTCAAGGCGCTCAATGACCTAAAGATGAAAAACGAGCGCTTTGCGCAGCTGATTTTTGGCGTCTTGATCGTCGAAGACATCCTGGGCATCGGCATCATTGCCTTGCTGTCGAGCATTGCCGTCAGCGGCACGGTGAGCTCCGGCGAAGTCTTTTCTACTGTCGGCAAGTTGTCGCTGTTCATGATCGTTGCCCTGGTCATCGGCATTCTGCTGGTGCCGCGATTACTGGCCTACGTGGCGAAATTCGAAAGCAACGAGATGTTGCTGATTACCGTGCTGGGCCTGTGCTTCGGCTTTTGCCTGTTGGTGGTGAAGCTGGAATACAGCATGGTCCTGGGGGCCTTCCTGATCGGCGCGATCATGGCCGAGTCGCGAGAACTGCTGCGAATCGAGCGGTTGGTGGAGCCGGTGCGTGACTTGTTCAGCGCGATTTTCTTCGTGGCGATCGGCCTGATGCTCGATCCGGCCATATTGCTGCAATACGCTTGGCCGATTGCCGTGATCACTGCGGCGGTCGTACTCGGCAAGATGTTGTCCTGCGGACTCGGAGCGTTTATCGCCGGCAATGACGGACGCACCTCACTGCGCGTTGGGATGGGACTTTCACAGATCGGCGAATTTTCTTTCATCATCGCGGCGTTGGGGATGACCTTGCAGGTCACCAGCGATTTCCTCTATCCGGTGGCGGTCGCGGTCTCAGTGTTGACCACGTTGCTAACGCCCTACCTGATTCGGGCCGCCGACCCGTTGTCCGTCAAGTTGGCGGCTGTGATGCCGCAGCGGCTGGCGCGGGTGTTGGGAATGTACGGTGAGTGGTTGCGCAATATCCAGCCTCAAGGCGAAGGGGCGCTGCTGGCTTCAATGATCAGGCGGATCTTGCTGCAAGTGGGGGTGAACCTGGCCCTGGTCGTGGCCATTTTTGTCTCGGGGGGCTTCTTTGCGCAGCGGATGTCGGTTTACCTGCAAGTGTGGATCAGTGACCCGAGCTGGCAGAAAGCGTTGATCTGGGGCGCAGCGCTGTTGCTGTCCCTACCGTTCCTGATTGCCGCGTATCGCAAGCTCAAGGCGCTGTCGATGCTGCTGGCGGAGATGAGCGTGAAGCCGGAAATGGCGGGCCGACATACCCAGCGCGTGCGCCGGGTCATTGCCGAAGTGATCCCGATCCTGTCGTTGCTGGTGATTTTCCTGCTGTTGGCAGCCTTGTCGGCCAGTATCTTGCCGACCAACAAGTTGCTGGTATTGATCGCCTTGGTCGCGACCGCCGTCGCGGCGTTGCTCTGGCGCTGGTTCATCCGCCTGCACACGCGGATGCAGGTGGCCTTGCTCGAAACCCTGGACAATCACAAGGAGTCATCGGGACATTGACCCCGCAACGGCATCGGCGAATCAGCTTTCCAGCCAGACGTCACGGGCCCAATGCCAGACAGATTCCCAGGTTTCTTCGGCGATCAGCTCTTCTTCGGCTTGCCACAGCACCACGGTGCCGTCTTCTTCGACGCAGTAGTAATCGTCGCCGTCCTGGCAGATCGGGATCAGGCTGCGATCGACGCCGGCATCCCAGGCGTTGGCGGCCACGTCCGGCAGGTAGGTGTGAGATTGCGGATCGGTGACGGTCACCGGCTCCAGGCTGCCATAGACCACATCGCTGACGGTCAGCAAGAACTCTCTGAACACGAACGGAATGTCGATGAACAACTGTTCTTCGATCTCTACCAGCAAGTCTTCGTCGGGCAATTCCAGTGGAACCGGTACGGGTTCGTTGGCTTCACGCAATTGTTCGATGATTTCTTCCACGTCCGGGGATCCTCTTCTTCTCGATGGCGCGGTTTTACATGGAGCGGTTTATACAGTAGCTCGCCATAGATGCAACCGCGAAATAGAAAACCCCGGCCTGGGCCGGGGTTCTTTTATTTCAACCTGCAAAACGGGCAAAGGTTCAACCGTTCTGACGGATACCGGCCACCAGCCAAGGCTGGTCATTGCCCTGGGCGCGTTCCATGTTCCAGCTTTCGCTGAACGCTTCGCCCTTGTCGAAGCGAGAGTCCTTCGACACACCGCTGAAGGTCAGGGTGGCGATAGTCTTGTCGGCGCGATCGTCGACGCCGTCCAGTTGCACGTGCAGATTGTCGATGTAGGTGGATTGGAGGCCATCACCCAGGTCGGCTCGTTCGCGCTTGAGGAACTCCAGCAATTGCGGGGTCACGAACTCGGCGATCTTGTCCATTTCGTTCGCGTCCCAATGTTGCTGCAAGGACATGAAGTGGCTGCGCGCGGCTTCGATGAAGCGTTGCTCGTTGAACCAGGCGGGCGCATTGATGACCGGACGGGCCGCCACAGGTGCTGCCGAGCCACCAAAGATCGAACCGCTGGCGGGCTGCTGGTTGAACACTTCACGTTGCATTGGCGCGCCGGCCGGAGCGAACTGCTCCTGCTGCTTGCGACGACGGGCGGCAAAGAAGCGGAAGGCCAGGAAGGCGATGACCGCCATGATCAGGATGTCGAAGAACTGCATGCCCTGGAAGCCATCGCCCATGAACATGGAGGCGAGCAGGCCACCGGCAGCGATGCCGGCCAGCGGGCCGAGCCAGCGCGAAGCACCGCTGGCCTTGGTGGCAGCGCCAGCCGCGCCGGCCGCGCCCGCGGTGGCTGCCGTGGAGCCGGCCGCCGAGGACGGTGCCATTTGGCTGGTCTGGTGAGTCGGGGCAGCGCCCGAGCTTTTACCACCGCCAAAGCGCTTGGCGGCATTGGCGTCGATGGCCATCGTCAGGCCGATGCACAAGGCCATGGCGATGCTAAGAAAACGTTTCATATAAAGGCATTCCCATTTGTGGATAGCACGCGCGCCATGTTGCACAGCGGAATGGATGCTGGCTAGCGTCAGAGTGTTTCGGGCTTTTGCGCGACAGCTTAGGTTCAGCTTCGCAGTGCAAGGAGGATTGTTCGCTTTGGGTTGTAGGAAAAGGAATTAAGTTCGGTCGGAAACTAATGTGGGTGGGGAGCGATACCTGTGGGAGCAAGGCTTGCCCGCGATAGCGATCTTTCTGACGCATCTATGCCGAATGTGCCATCGCCTCGCGGGCAAGCCTTGTTCCCACAACAAGCCGTTCTTGCGAAATTTCTAGATCGCCTCGAGCTTGGCATACCCCAGCATCAGCCACTTGCTGCCTTCGCTGAAGTTCACCTGGACCCGGGCCTGGGCGCCCGCGCCTTCGAAGTTGAGGATCACCCCATCGCCGAAGACCGAATGCCGTACGGCCTGGCCCAGGCTGAAGCCGGTGTCCGGAATGTCGCTGCCGCCGAACAGGCTGCTGGTGCTTTGCGCCTGGCCGCCACCGAACGGACGGCTGACGCTGTTGGACAGTCGCACTTCCTGGATCAGGCCCTTCGGCACTTCGCGTACGAAGCGTGAGACTTTGTTGTAGGTCTCGCTGCCATACAGGCGTCGGGTTTCGGCGTAGGTCAGTACCAGGTTCTGCATGGCACGGGTGATGCCGACATAGGCCAGGCGCCGCTCCTCTTCAAGGCGTCCAGGTTCTTCCAGGCTCATCTTGTGGGGGAACAGGCCTTCTTCCATGCCGACGAGGAACACGTAGGGGAACTCCAGGCCTTTGGCGCTGTGGAGCGTCATCAACTGGATGCTGTCTTCGTGTTCGTCGGCCTGGGTGTCGCCGGCCTCCAGGGAGGCGTGGCCCAGGAAGGCCGCCAAGGGAGACAGGTCGGCGTCTTCTTCCGTGCGTTCGAAGTTGCGCGCGGCGCTGACCAGTTCCTCGAGGTTTTCCACCCGGGCCTGGCCTTTCTCGCCTTTTTCCGCTTCGTGGTAGGCGATCAGGCCGGACTGCTCGATGACCGTCTGGGTCATCAAGTGCAGCGGCATGTCCGCGCACTTGGCCGCCAGGTCTTCAATCAGGTCCATGAAGGCCTTCAACGCACCGCCAGCGCGACCGGTCACGCCTTTGTTGACGACCAACTGATGCATGGCCTCCCACATGGAGACATGGCTGTGGCGGGCGTGATCGCGAATCGCCTCGACGGTTTTCTCGCCGATGCCCCGCGTCGGTACGTTGATCACCCGCTCCAGGGCGGCGTCGTTGCCGCGTCCTTCGATCAGGCGCAGGTAGGCCATGGCGTTCTTGATTTCAGCCCGTTCGAAGAAGCGCTGGCCGCCATAGATGCGGTACGGGATGCGTTCGCGCAGCAGTGCTTCTTCCAGCACCCGCGACTGGGCGTTGGAGCGGTACAGGATGGCAATGTCGCTGCGAGCCAGGCCCGTCTTCAACGCGCTCTCGATGGTTTCCACCACGTAGCGGGCTTCGTCGTGTTCGTTGAACGCGGCATAAAGATTGATCGCTTCGCCTTCGCTGCCGTCGGTCCACAGTTCCTTGCCCAGGCGCCCGGTGTTGTGGGCGATCAGGGCGTTGGCGGCCTTGAGGATGCCGGCGGTGGAGCGATAGTTCTGCTCCAGGCGAATGACCTCCGCGTCTGGGAAGTCGGCCGAATACTGGTGAATGTTCTCGATCTTGGCGCCGCGCCAGCCGTAGATCGACTGGTCGTCGTCGCCCACCACCATCAGGCTGTCGCCGCCCTTGGCGAGCAGGCGCAACCAGGCGTATTGCACGGCGTTGGTGTCCTGGAATTCGTCCACCAACACATGCCGGAAGCGCTTCTGGTAATGCGCCAGCAGGCCCGGGTGGTCGCGCCACAGGTCCAGTGCCCGCAACAGCAGCTCGGAGAAGTCGATGACCCCGGCGCGCTGGCAGGCGGCCTCGTAGGCCTCATAGATGCTGCGCATGGTCGCCAGGAACAGATCGCCGCTGGCCTGGATGTGCTGCGGGCGAAGGCCTTCGTCTTTCTGGCCGTTGATGAACCATTGCGCCTGGCGGGCCGGCCAGCGTTGTTCGTCCAGGCCCAGCTCGCGGATCACCCGCTTGACCAGGCGCTGCTGGTCGTCGCTGTCGAGGATCTGGAAGGTCTGGCTCAGGCCGGCTTCCTGCCAATGGGCACGCAACAAGCGGTGCGCCAGGCCGTGGAATGTACCCACCCACATGCCGGCCGGGTTGATACCCATCAGCTGTTCGATGCGGTGGCGCATCTCGGCAGCGGCCTTATTGGTGAAGGTCACCGACAGGATCGAGTGCGGCGAGGCGTTCTCGACCTGGATCAACCAGGCGATACGGTGCACCAGCACTCGGGTTTTACCGGAGCCGGCACCGGCCAGGACCAACTGACGACCCACGGAGGCGGCTACGGCCTGACGTTGGGCATCGTTGAGGGAGTTCAGCAGAAGGGAGAGATCATCGCGCATCGGGGCATTCTAGGGTGCGGCGCCACCCCGGGCAAACCAAGCTTCGTGTCAGCCGATAAAAGACCCGGCCAGGACGACCGGCCGGTCATGGGCTGCAAGCATGGGCGACGGACGCTCGAAGGACGCGCCACCCAGTGAAATAGCGAGGTTTTGCACATTTTTATGAGTCACGACAGTGTGGGATGGCCCGCAGCTTGTGTATGCTCGTGCACGTTTCGGGTTCTCCATGTTCCTCCTGAATAAGAACAAGAACAGCGCCTATGACCTTCAATTCCGATCTGGCGGGCCCCTGTGTGGAACCGCGGATCATCAGTAAGCAGTACGCCACGGAAATGGCGGTCGAACGCACAAGGCTTTTGTATCAGGGCTCGCTGCTGCCCACGCTCTTCATGCTGGTCAACGGCTTGGTCTGTGCGGCCCTGCTGTGGGGGCCGTCGCGCTATTTCGTGGTCAGCGTCTGGCTCGTCTGGTTGCTGTCGCTGGTGGCGTTGCGGGTGATCCAGGTGGCCGCCTTCGACTCGGCGATTCCCAGCCGTCAGGCGCACCCTGTCTGGCTGCGCATGTTTCTGCTCGGCTCGGCCATGACCGGCCTGACGCTGGCCGGCGCGGGCATCGCCCTGGTGCCGGCCGACAGTTTCGAGCAGCAGGCCTGGGTCTTCGGCCTGATCGGCGCGGCCACCTTGTCGGCCAGTGTCGCCTATGCCGTGAGCCTGCCGGCGTTCCTGTCCTTTACCTTGCCCTGTCTGTTGCCTGCCATCGGGTATCTGCTGTGGGGCGGCGATGAACAGCAGCGCGGGTGGGGTTGGCTCGGCCTGGTGGTATTGGTTTCGCTGAGCGTGGTGGCCTGGCAGGTCAACCGGTTGATACAAAACAGCTTGTTGCGACGGTTTCAGAACCAGGCGCTGATCGAGCATTTGCAGCAGGCACAAACCCAAAGCGCACAACTCAACGAAGCGCTGGCGCGTGAGGTCGAACAGCGCCGTCATGTCGAAGAGAAGCTGCGCGCCGCCCAGATTGGCCTGGAGGCCCGCGTCGCACAGCGCAACCTGGAGCTGGAAGCCGCCAGCCAGGCCCTGGGCAAAAGCGAAGCGCGCCTGGCCCTGGCCCTCAAGGCCAGTGAACTGGGGCTGTGGGACTGGAACCTGCAGACCGACGAAGTCCATCACACGCATCTCAAGGAGCTGTTTGGCCTTGAGCCCGAGTACGTCACGGCGATGCTCAGTCATCTCACGCCGCGCCTGCATCCCCAAGACCTGCCCGCCCTCAAGCGTGCCCTCGTCGAACACCTCAAGGGGCGCAGCGAGGATTACCAGATCGAGTACCGCTTGCGTCACGGCGATGGCCATTGGGTCTGGATCGAGGATCGCGGACGGGCCGTCGAGCGTAGCCCGAGCGGTCGGGTGTTGCGCATGGTGGGTACCCGACGGGACATCAGCGCCAGTAAGGAGCAGCAACAGCAGCGGCAACTGGCGGCGACGGTATTCGAGGCGGCCAGCGAAGGGATCGTGATCTTCGACCCCAACTACGCCTTGCTCGCCGCCAACCAGGCTTTCACCCGCATCACCGGCTTCAATATCGACGACATGCTCGGTTGCAACGTGGTCGACCTGCCGTGCAGCCGCGATGCGCGCCGGCATTACCCGATCATCCGCCAGGCGCTCAAGGAGCACGGCACGTGGCAGGGCGAATTGGTGGAAGCACGCGCCAATGGCGAGCTGTACCCGCAATGGCTGCAGTTGAACGTCGTCCGCGATTCGCGGGGTAATGTCAGTCATATCGTGGGCTTCTTCGCCGATCTTTCGGCTCGCCGCGAATCTGAGGAGCGGATGCGCTACCTCTCTCATTACGACGAACTGACCGGGCTGGCGAATCGTGCGTTGTTCCGCGAACGCCTGCACGAGGCCTACCAGCGGGTGCGCCAAGGCGGCCGGCGGAGCCTGGCGTTGCTGCACATCGACCTGGATCGCTTCAAGCTGCTGAACGACAGCCTGGGTCATGACATCGCCGACCAGTTGCTGCAAAAAGTTGCTCGCCGTCTGATCAATGCGCTGCCCGAGGCCAACACCATCGCGCGGCTGTCCGGCGATGAGTTCGGGGTGCTGTTCGACGCCTACGGCAACCTGTCGAGTCTGGCGCGGGTGGCGACCCGGCTTGCAGCCAAGCTGCGCGTGCCGTTGACCATCGAAGGCCATGAGCTGGTGGTCAGTGCATCGATTGGCATCAGCCTGTTGCCGGACAACACGCGGGAAGTCACCACCCTGGTCAGCCAGGCGAACATGGCGATGCAACATGCCAAGCACCTGGGGGGCAACAATTTCCAGTTTTATACCGACAGCCTCCAGGCCAGCACCCTGGAACGCCTGCAATTGGAGAATCAGCTACGCAAGGCCCTCGAAGAGCATCAGCTGAAGGTCTTCTACCAGCCCAAGTTGTGCCTGGAGACCGGACGCCTGAATGCCGCCGAGGCATTGGTGCGGTGGGATCACCCGGTCATGGGCCAGGTTCCGCCGGGCGATTTCATTGGCCTGGCCGAAGAAACCGGGTTGATCGGGCCGATTGGCGAGTTCGTATTGCGCCAGGCGTGTTGGCAGGCCTGCGAGTGGCAGCGCCAGGGGCTGGCGCCCATCCGGGTATCGGTCAACCTGTCGGTGCACCAGTTGCGTCAGGGCAAGTTGGTCAGCCTGGTGCGGCAAGTGCTGGAAGAAACCGGCCTGGCGCCTCAGTACCTGGAACTGGAGTTGACCGAGAGCCAGTTGCTCGACAGCGTCGAGCACATCATTGTCACCTTCCAACAGCTGCGTGGCCTCGGGGTGAAACTGGCGATCGACGATTTTGGCACCGGCTATTCCTCCTTGAGCTACCTCAAGCGTATTCCGGTGGACTACGTGAAGATCGACCAGGCGTTCATCCGTGGGCTGGAGGAGGGCGGTGAGGATGCGGCGATTACCCGGGCAATCATTGCGATGGCCCATGGATTGTCGCTCAAGGTGGTCGCTGAAGGGGTCGAGCGCCAGGAGCAGCTCGAGTTTCTGACCGTTGAACATTGCGACGAAGTCCAAGGCTACCTCATCAGCCGGCCGCTGGAGGCCGAAGCCCTGGCCAGCCTGCTGCGCGGGCCGCGCCTGGAATGAACCTTGCGTCGGGGGACCACATGCCCTGTGGCGCCGACGCAAGGTTTGTCCGTATTAATGCGTAATCAGAACTTCATCGATATGGTGAATAAGTTCATCATTGAAGAAAATGCTGACGCCGGTAACGTTCGAATTGCCGAGTACTGTGTATTCGACCTGTTTTTGCGTAATAACTTGTAGTGCGGCATCGTCACTTTGTTCGAGAACAAGGTCCAGGCGCAAGTCGAAGGATTTGTCCTGCTTGACACTAAGGACCAACTTCGGTGTGATGCCGCTGTTCGATACTTCTACTGTTCCGAGAGTACGGAAAGATGCTGCGCCGGGCATCCGGTCGATTTGTGCGGTCCAGCCGCTGGTTTTGATAGTCATGTTGGATAACTCCTGTAGTTGAAATTGAATGGCGTCCTGCGTGGCCAATATAAGTACGCGAAATCTTTTAGGGAAGTGTGCGAGTGCAGGAATTTGAAAGCGTTTGTGTGTTTGTCGTTTTGCCAGGCGCGTGAGTGCGCGACAACTTGAGGGTGTTTTGCAAGTATGTTCTTGCAGGAAAAAAACGGCTCGCATTAAGCGTCGGGGTTTTGAAGTTGGGCGACCGTGGGTTGATATGAAAATATTGTCATGTTCAGCTTTCCTTACTTGCCTCGACGTGGCTTGTAAGGGAAGCGATGTGTTCCTGGCGCCCGGGCGTCGTGGCTTTTTGCTCTCGCGTCATAGCCTCCCAGGTGGCTACATGGCGTGTTCCCCGCCAAAACAAGGCATAACGGGCCTATTCAGTTACGTATTGGGCAGGCAAAAAGCCAATTCTTGTAGTATAACTACAAGACTGCTACATCCCGGCACCTGCCCATAACAAGAGTCCAGCGCCTTGAACCTGTTGCAACACATCGCCCAGTCACGCCACCTGCTGCGCAAGTCGGAGCTGAAAGTCGCCGATCACGTCCTGCTTGATCCTGCGGCCGTGATGCACAGTTCCATGGCCGATCTTGCCCACAGCGTCGGCATCAGCGAACCGACCATCGTGCGTTTCTGCCGGGCCATCGGTTGCTCGGGTTTCCAGGACCTGAAACTCAAGTTGGCGCAAAGCCTGGCGGCCGGGGCGAGCTTCGGCCAGTTCGCGATCCATGAGGACGACTCGGTCGCGGACTACAGCCTGAAGATCTTCGACACCACCCTGCATACGCTGATGGAGGTTCGCGAGAAGCTGGACCCGGTGGCGCTGCAAAAAGCCGTCACGGCCATGTCCCAGGCGCAGCGGGTCGAGTTCTATGGCTTTGGCGCCTCGGGCGCGGTGGCCGCGGATGCGCAGCATAAGTTCTTTCGTTTGCTGCTGACGGCGGCGGCTTATTCCGACCCGCACATGCAGGCGATGTCGGCGGTGACGCTCAAGCCCACCGATGTGGCGATCTGCATTTCCCAGTCGGGGCGCTCCAAGGACCTGCTGATCACCGCCAACCTGGTGCGTGAAAGTGGCGCCTCGTTGATCACCTTGTGCCCAAGCCAGACCCCCTTGGCTGAACTCTCGACCGTGAACCTGGCCATCGACGTGCACGAAGACACCGAGATCTACACCCCGTTGACCTCGCGTATCGCCCACCTGGTGGTGATCGATGTGCTGGCGATGGGCGTGGCCATGGCGCGTGGCCCGAGCCTGGTCAATCACCTCAAGAGTGTGAAACGCAGCCTGCGCAGCTTGCGGTTGTCGCCCAAATCGGTGAAGGCGCTGGACGACTGATCCCAAGTCCTGGGATCAAGGGGTATCTGCCCAAATTCATCGTCCTGTAATCTTCGCGCCGCCAAACCGTCATCGCGCACCGTCATCGTGAAGCTCCCGTATACGTCTTGGGAGTCTCGACATGACCCAGTCCTACGAAGAGCGCAGCGCCGTCAAAACCCGTCGTCAGCAGGAAGACCAGCGCCGCATGGCGTTTCGTCGTGCGATCGAAGACCGCTATGAGCAACGCCAGCTCATGGTCGAAATCAGCGACTTTCCCGAGGTCGCGCAGTTCAATCACTGGCAGGCATCGCCGGTGGTTTCCCGTCGAAACGCTCAACCAGGCCAATGATCTGGGCGCGCTCGCCGCGCACGAACGCCAGGAAGGCGTGAGCCACCGGTGACAAGCGTTTCGCCTTGGCTTGCACCAGGCACCAACTGCGGTAGAGCGGCAGTTCCTCCACCGGCAACTCGATGAGTGCGCCGGACGACAGTTCCCGGCTCACGGCGTGGCGCGTCAACAGCGCCACGCCCAACCCGGCCACCACGCACTCGCGCTGGGCCTCCGCCGACGCCACTTCCAGCGTCTGGGTGAAATGCACCCGTTTCTCCTTGAAATATTCCTCGCACGCCAGTCGTGTGCCCGAGCCCGGTTCGCGCAGTAGCAGTGTGTAGGGTTCCAGGTCCTGCAAGCGCAGCGGGCCCATGTGGCACAGCGGATGATCCGGCGGTGCCACGGCGACGATCGGATTGTTCAGGAACGGCAGGAATTCCAGGCCCATGTCCTGGGGCACCATGGACATGATCACCACATCATCCCGGTTGTCCGAGAGCCGGCGAATGACTTGGCCGCGATTGACCACCGTGAGGCTCAGGTTGACCTCCGGGTGTTGGCGTTTGAACGCCGCGAACAGATGCGGCACGAAGTACTTGGCGCTGGACTCCACCGCCAGCTTCAGCTGACCTTGCAGCGAGCCCTGCATGTCCGAGAGTTGCATGTCGAGGTTTTCCAGGCGTCCGAAAATGTCCCGGCTGGCCCGTTGCAAGGCTTCGGCGGCTTCGGTCATGTAGAGCTTCTTGCCGACATACTCAAACAGCGGCTGGCCGATCAGCTCTTCGAGGGATCGGATCTGTAGGCTAACGGCCGGCTGTGTGAGCGACATTTCATCGGCCGCACGGCTGTAGGACCTCAGGTCGCACACCTCGTTGAAAATCTGCAATTGACGCAATGTCATACGCATCAATGACTTACGCATTTTTTGAGCATCCTGGATCGAGGCAAACAGGGTGACTATAAGTTTTTATTTATGCACAGCCCAATAAATATTCATTTTTGTTAATCAACGTGCGGGACTAGTGTGGAGCTGCGACCGGTTGTTACATCCGGTCACGTATCGGCCTGACCTCAGGCCGTGGTATCACCGGCTCAAGGGAACCTCCAATTGATAAAAAAGATCCTGATCGCCAACCGTGGTGAGATTGCCGTACGAATCGTGCGCGCTTGCGCCGAGATGGGCATTCGCTCGGTCGCGGTCTATTCCGACGCGGACCGGCATGCCTTGCATGTCAAGCGCGCGGACGAGGCCCACAGCATCGGCGCCGATCCGCTGGCCGGCTATCTCAACCCACGCAAGCTGGTGAACCTGGCCGTGGAAACCGGCTGCGACGCACTGCACCCCGGTTACGGCTTTTTGTCGGAAAACGCCGAGCTGGCAGACATCTGCGCCGAACGCGGCATCAAATTCATTGGCCCATCGGCGGAAGTCATTCGCCGCATGGGCGACAAGACCGAAGCGCGCCGCAGCATGATCAAGGCCGGCGTTCCGGTCACGCCGGGTACCGAGGGCAACGTATCGGGGATCGAAGAGGCCCTGAGCGAAGGCGACCGGATCGGTTACCCGGTCATGCTCAAGGCGACGTCTGGCGGCGGTGGCCGCGGCATCCGCCGTTGCAACAGCCGCGAAGAACTCGAACAGGCCTTCCCGCGCGTCATCTCCGAAGCCACCAAGGCGTTCGGTTCGGCGGAAGTGTTCCTGGAAAAGTGCATCGTCAATCCCAAGCACATCGAAGCGCAGATCCTGGGCGACAGTTTTGGCAACGTTGTTCACCTGTTCGAGCGTGACTGCTCGATCCAGCGCCGCAACCAGAAACTGATCGAAATCGCTCCGAGCCCGCAGCTGACCCCCGAGCAGCGCGCCTACATCGGCGACCTGTCGGTGCGCGCCGCCAAGGCCGTGGGCTACGAAAACGCCGGTACCGTGGAGTTCCTGCTCGCCGAAGGCGAGGTGTACTTCATGGAGATGAACACTCGGGTGCAGGTGGAACACACCATCACCGAAGAAATCACCGGTATCGACATCGTCCGCGAACAGATCCGCATCGCGTCCGGGTTGCCGCTGTCGGTCAAGCAGGAAGACATCCAGCACCGTGGCTTTGCGTTGCAGTTCCGGATCAACGCCGAGGACCCGAAAAACAACTTCCTGCCCAGCTTCGGCAAGATCACCCGTTACTACGCCCCCGGTGGACCGGGCGTGCGCACCGACACGGCGATCTACACCGGCTACACGATCCCGCCGTTCTACGACTCGATGTGCCTGAAGCTGGTGGTGTGGGCGTTGACCTGGGAAGAAGCCATGGACCGTGGCCTGCGGGCCCTGGATGACATGCGCTTGCAAGGGGTGAAGACCACCGCCGCGTACTACCAGGAAATCCTGCGCAACCCGGAATTCCGTAGCGGCCAGTTCAACACCAGCTTCGTTGAGAGCCACCCTGAACTGACCAACTACTCGATCAAGCGCAAACCCGAAGAGCTGGCCCTGGCCATCGCCGCCGCCATTGCCGCCCACGCAGGCCTGTAAGGAACCATGACAATGTCCAAGAAGATCCACGTTACCGACACAATCCTGCGCGACGCCCACCAATCGCTGCTCGCCACCCGCATGCGCACCGAAGACATGCTGCCGATCTGCGACAAGCTCGACAAAGTCGGCTATTGGTCGCTGGAAGTCTGGGGCGGCGCCACCTTCGACGCCTGCGTACGCTTCCTCAAGGAAGACCCGTGGGAGCGCCTGCGCCAACTGCGCGCCGCATTGCCCAACACCCGCCTGCAAATGCTGCTGCGCGGCCAGAATCTGCTGGGTTACCGCCATTACAGCGATGACGTGGTCAAGGCGTTCGTGGCCAAGGCCGCGGTCAACGGCATTGATGTGTTCCGTATTTTCGATGCCATGAACGACGTGCGAAACCTGCGGGTTGCCATCGAAGCGGTGAAGGCCGCCGGCAAGCACGCCCAGGGCACCATCGCCTACACCACCAGCCCAGTGCACACCATTGACGCGTTCGTGGCCCAGGCCAAGCAAATGGAAGCCATGGGTTGCGACTCGGTGGCGATCAAGGACATGGCCGGTCTGCTGACCCCCTACGCCACGGGCGAGTTGGTGAAAGCGCTGAAGGCCGAGCAATCGTTGCCGGTGTTCATCCACTCCCACGACACCGCCGGCCTGGCCGCGATGTGCCAGCTCAAGGCGGTGGAAAACGGTGCGGATCATATCGACACCGCCATCTCCAGCTTCGCCTGGGGCACTAGCCATCCGGGCACCGAGTCGATGGTTGCCGCCCTCAAGGGCAGCGAGTTCGATACCGGCCTGGACCTGGAGTTGTTGCAGGAAATCGGCCTGTACTTCTACGCCGTGCGCAAGAAGTACCACCAGTTCGAAAGCGAATTCACTGCGGTGGATACCCGTGTTCAAGTCAACCAGGTGCCGGGCGGGATGATTTCCAACCTGGCCAACCAGTTGAAAGAGCAGGGTGCACTGAACCGCATGAACGAAGTGCTGGCGGAGATCCCGCGAGTGCGCGAAGACCTCGGCTTCCCGCCGCTGGTGACCCCGACTTCGCAGATCGTCGGCACCCAGGCCTTCTTCAACGTATTGGCCGGTGAGCGCTACAAGACCATCACCAACGAAGTGAAGCTTTACCTGCAGGGCGGCTACGGCAAGGCACCGGGCGAGGTGAATGAAAAACTGCGGCGCCAGGCCATCGGCAGCGAAGACGTGATCGACGTGCGCCCGGCCGACCTGCTCAAGCCGGAAATGACCAAGTTGCGCGGCGAAATCGGCGCACTGGCCAAGTCCGAAGAAGACGTGCTGACCTATGCCATGTTCCCGGACATCGGCCGCAAATTCCTCGAAGAGCGTGAAGCCGGCACCCTGACCCCGGAAGTGCTGCTGCCGATCCCCGAGGCAGGCAGCGTGAGCTCCGCAGGCGGCGAAGGCGTGCCGACCGAGTTCGTCATCGACGTCCACGGCGAAACCTACCGCGTCGACATCACCGGCGTGGGCGTCAAGGCCGAAGGCAAGCGTCACTTCTACCTGTCCATCGACGGCATGCCGGAAGAAGTCGTGTTCGAACCGCTCAACGAGTTTGTTGGCGGCGGCGGCAGCAAGCGCAAGCAAGCCACCACGCCGGGCCATGTCAGCACCACCATGCCGGGCAACATTGTCGATGTCCTGGTCAAGGAGGGCGACGTCGTCAAGGCCGGCCAGGCCGTCCTGATCACCGAAGCCATGAAGATGGAAACCGAAGTGCAGGCGGCCATCGCCGGCAAGGTCACCGCCATCCATGTGGCCAAGGGCGACCGGGTCAACCCGGGCGAAACCCTGATCGAGATCGAAGGCTGATCGAACAGCCTCGATACAACGCTTTAACCTCGGGGGGGCATGTGCTCCCCTTTTTTTGCCTGCGAGATTGTCAGAACATCATGCGCCATTGGCCCATCAGCGCACTGTTGCGGTTGTCCTGGCCCGTTTCACCGCGATAGCTCAGCCCCAGGGTATGTCGGGGCGAGACGGCGAGGTCCAAACCGGCTTCCACCAGCAGGCTGTCACGGTCCAGTTCGACACCCTCGACGGTATACGGATTGCCGCCGGTCACCAGGCGTTGTTGGGAACGGCCCCGGACCTCACCGTACAGGTGCTTCCAGCCGACATTCAGCCGCGGCGTCAACCGCATGCCTTGGTCAAACAGGAAGGGGCGGGCGAGGCGCAGGCCGAGGTCGCTGCTGGGGTGAGCTTGCGTCTGCTGGTGGTACTGCAACGCGGCGTCCCCGCCTTTTTCTGTATAGGCCTCTCGTTGGTAGCGTTGGTAGCCGACTTGGGCATAGGGCTCGATATCGAACTGACCTGCACGCAGGTTGTAGCCGATTTGCCCGAAGACCTGTTGCGTGTTGGCATCGTAACGGCCTTTCAGATGATCCTTGAACCCGTTGAAGGCTACGTGGCGCTTGCTGCTGCCGTCATGACCGCCATAAACGGCGCCCAGACGCAGGGCCAGCGGTCCGTCTTGGCGCAAGGCATAGGCTCCCGCCAGCCAACTGTCGAGCTGGCCGTCGAATTGATGACTGTCCAACCGGGTTTGCGTCTTGCCGCCGATGATTCCCAGGCGCCAAGCGGGGTTGATGGCCCAGTCGGTTCCCAGCATCAAACCTTCGGTCGAATGCTTCAGGGCGTAACTGCCCAGTTGCTTGCCGAGGGTGCCGCTGTTGCCGATGGCCTGGAGCCAGACTTGGCCGTCGCCCCGTGCGTTTCCTGGTTGTGTCGAGTCCATGGCCGAGAGCATTCCGGTGCTGATCGGCGCGACGCTGCTCAGGGTGGCGCTGCCCAGGTCGGCGGTGTTGTAGCCGCCCAGTTGGTCGATGGCGTCGGCGACGGTCGCCATATTGGTGCCAAGCAAGGCGTTTATGGCGGCGTTGGGTTTGGGGGCAGGTTTGGATTGGGCGCTGGCGACGATTTTTGTTGGTTCGGCGGGCTTTGACGCTGGGTGATCGGCTTGTGGCTTGACGACAGGAGAGGGGGGAGTCGGTGAAGTGACGGCAGATTCCGATCGCGATGGTTTGGCCTGTTCTGATTTCTGAATACTGCGTAAAGTATTTTGTCCGTTGTCATTGGACGTGATTTTCTCGGCCGGAACCTCCTTGGGCGCGAGAATCAAGCCGACTTCCGTCTCGGTGGTGTAGTCAGGTTTCGCGATCACTAAGGCGAGTTCGCTGATCACCTTCCCGAATTCCCCATCGACTTTTTCCGCCTTGATCACGACGTGCTTACCTGCGCCGATGGACTCCCCTGGCAACGACGTAATCTTCAGCGTCGCATTGCCTAGCGTCGCCGTGCCGCCGACCTTGATCGTGGCACTGTCGCGGTCTGGATGGACGCCATAGAGCAGCGTTGCGCTTTGCGTCAGTTCAAAGTTCTGTTTGATCGTAGGGCCCCCGTTCGCGGGGTCGACCTTTAACAGGCCCTTCACGTTCAGCGTGTCGACGGTGCCATTGCCGCTGAAACTGCCCGTCTCGTTGACGAATACAGACTTGCCGACACTGCCCTCGTTATGAAACTCGCCGTCTACATGGACTTCGGCACCCATTTGACCGAGATTGCGAAATTGCGCGTTCGCCTCTACCCGGCCTTTAGTGAAACGGGTGGTGCGCGACGATTCGCCATCCAAGGTTGTGAACTTGGGTGGCTTGCTGGATGCCTTGGTTGAATTATTGGGTTGGGTTGGCTTTTGGGGCGCTGTTTCAGAGGGTGGGGTCGTAGCTTCATCGGTCGATTGCTGAGCCATAGAAACATCGGCGCAACCGAGTACCAAGGCGATTGCCAGGGCTAGGCGTTGGTGTGGGAACACAGGTTGGATAGACATTGAATGCGGTCTCTCGTGGAGTGAACCCGCACTTTAAAAATTCAACTTGGAACGCGATGCCGGCCATCTCCTCGCGATGGGCAAGACGCTGCGGATGAAATCTGTAGGCTGCTTGTTGCTGCGATCAAGGCATCGTCGTGTTGGCTTCCATGGTCTGAGGCGTTGCCCTACAGCATGTGTGGAGCTTTCTGTTTGATGGGTGTTTGAGGGTCGTCTACCAGGCCACGACTCAGTCGGGTGTATATCCGTTTCTGCAATAACGACCGCCGACGGTCCGCTCTGACAGCGGCTCACTTTTGAGAAGGTGGAAGGCCTGCGTTCGGCCATCGTGGTTAACGGTGCGCTCAGATCAAAATCAGAAGCGAGGCGACCTAATAGCCGGACTGCTTCTGGCGGCTAACTTCGATCCCCTGTGGGAGCGAGCCCGCTCGCGATGATGCCAGTCCGGACACCGCAAACCCGTGGCGAGGGAGCTTGCTCCCGCTCGGCTGCGCAGCAGTCGCAAAACCAGACAATGCGGTTTGCCTGAACGAATGCAGGGGGCCTGCTTCGCAGGCCAGCGGGAGCAAGCTCCCTCGCCACAGGTGGCCGATGCCCGCCGCCACTACCAGGTCGGCTACTAGGCCGCCTCGCGTCAGCTTTTGATCTGGGGCGCCCCATTAACCACGATGCCGGAGTGAGGGCACACCGACTGCTCAACGATTATTCAAATACGCCTTCCCATAATGCCCCTCCATCCGCGCCTGGATCAGCTCCAGCGCAATGGACATCACCCAGTAGATGATCGCCGCCGTCGTCAGCATTTCGATATAGCGATAGCTGGAACGCCCATACGACTGGGCCAGGAACATCACTTCCCAGACGCCCATCACCGAGATCAGGGAGGAGTCCTTGAGCATGGAGATGAATTGGTTGGTGGTCGGCGGGATGATGGTGCGCATGGCCTGGGGCAGGGTGACGCGCCAGAACATCACGGTTTCGTTCAGGCCCAGTGCGAGGGAGGCTTCGCGTTGGCCAGGAGGGACCCCGAGGATGCCGGCGCGGAAGATTTCGCTCAGGTAGGCGCCGTAGTTCAAGGACAAGGCGATGATCCCGGCGGTGACGGCGCCCGGGACCACGCCCAGTTGCGGCAGGCCCAGGTAGATCAACAGGATCTGAATCAGCAACGGCGTGCCGCGGAAGAACGACGCGTAGAAACTGGCGATGCCGAACGCCACGGCGCTTTTGGACAACCGCGCCAGGGCGGTGATGAAGCCCAGCAACGACGACGCAACGATCGAACACAGGCACAGGAACAACGTCAGCGCCGCGCCTTGCAGAAAGCCGTTGGGCGCCAGGTGCACGCCCACCAGGTTCGGCAGTTTGTCGAGGATGATGGAGAACTTCAGGTCGAAGCTCAGGAAAAAGCTCGCGAACAACACCAGCATGGCCGCCCAGGTCAGGTACAACCGGGTGCGGAAACCGAAGATTTTTTGCAGACGCGACTCAGCCACCGGTTGCGGTGGCTGAGAAGGGGACGGAAAAGAGGTCATTGAGTGATGTCGGCGCCGATCCATTTCTGCGAGAGTTTGCTCAAGGTGCCGTCCTGTTTCAACTGCGTGAAGACATCACGCACCTTGGCGTTCCATTGCGCGTCGCCTTTTTCGATGGCCACCGAGTTCGGTTCGGCGTACAGCGCTTCGCCGGCCAGTTTGAATCGCTTGTCTTCGGTCAGGCGTGGCTGCGCGGTCACCAGGTTGGTCAGCACCGCGTCCAGTCGCACGCCGGCACCTAGGCCCAGGTCCTGGAAGGCGACGTTGTCGGTGTCGTACGGGGCGATCTGCACATTGTCGAAGGGGTAGCTCAGGCGGGTGTCTTCGGCGCCTTCGATCACCAGGTTCTTGTTCAGGTAGCTTTCATAGCTGGAGGCGCTGGTGAGGCCGACTTTCTTGCCGCTCAGGTCCTTGGCGCCATGGATGCTGTCATCCTTGGCGTTGACCACGATCACCGCCGGCGACGCGTAGTACTGCACGGGGAAGTCGAACACTTCGGCGCGGGCTTTGCTCGGGGTCATCGAGCAGATGCAGATGTCGTAGCGACCGCTCCAGTGACCGGCTGCGATCACGTCCCAGGAAGGTGTTTCCAGGCGCAGCTTCACGCCGAGTTTTTCGGCGACGGCCTTGGCCACGTCCACGTCGAAACCGTCGAGCTGGTTCTGTTCATTGAGGAACGAGAACGGCGGATAGCTTTCCATCAGCACGCCCACCAGCTCTTTTTTCTGCTCGATACGCTCCAGCGTGGCACCGGCGAAAGCTTGCGAAGAAGCGGCCAGCAGCGTCAGGCCCAGGGCCAACAAAGGTTTAACGTTCATATAAGGTCCCTGGCTGAGAAATAAGTTGTAGTTAACCAATAGGTGCGTATTAAATAGTTATAAGAACGGCTCCGATAGTGAGTAGTTTTCATAAGCTTATGAGTGAATCGCATATGGACGCAGCAACGACAGTCATTCTCGATGGCGGCATGGGCCGCGAACTGCAACGCCGTGGCGCGCCGTTCCGACAGCCCGAGTGGTCGGCGCTGGCGTTGAGCGAAGCGCCCCAGGCGGTGGTGGACGTTCACGCTGCCTACATCGCCAGCGGTGCCCAGGTGATCACCAGCAACAGCTATGCGGTGGTGCCGTTTCACATTGGCGAGCAGCGCTTTGCCGAAGAAGGCCAGGCACTGGCCGCGCTGGCCGGGGAATTGGCTCGGCAGGCGGTGCAGGCGTCGGGCAAATCGGTGAAGGTGGCCGGATCGCTGCCACCCTTGTTCGGTTCCTATCGCCCCGACCTGTTCGACGCCTCCCGCGCCGGCGAACTGCTTGCACCATTGGTGACGGGCCTGGCGCCCAATGTCGACCTGTGGCTGGCCGAAACCCAGAGCTCGACGATTGAAGCGCGGGCGATTCACGCCGGGCTGCCGAAGGACGGCAAGCCGTTCTGGCTGTCGTTTACCTTGAAAGACGAAGACACCGACGAAGTGCCGCGCCTGCGCTCCGGTGAGCCGGTGGCGGACGCCGCGGCGGTGGCCGCCGAGCTGGGCGTCGAGACGCTGCTGTTCAACTGCAGCCAACCGGAAGTGATCGGCGCGGCCATCGACGCGGCGCGGGAGACGTTCGAGCGCCTGGGCGTGAAGATCCACATCGGTGCCTACGCCAACGCTTTCCCGCCGCAACCGAAGGAAGCGACTGCCAACGATGGGCTGGACCCGTTGCGCGAAGACCTCGATCCGCCCGGTTACCTTCAGTGGGCGGCCGACTGGCGCAAGCGCGGCGCGAGCCACCTGGGCGGTTGCTGCGGCATCGGGCCGGAGCACATTGCGGTGTTGGCGCAGAAACTGCCCTGAACCCCTTGAAGCCGACATGGCGGCTTACACATCCCCGCTCCCGCGAGACATATGTATGTCATCGCTGATCGGATGAGGCGATAGGTTCCCGGTTCCTCCACGACAACCGGGACCTATCCTTGAAACCCATCAGCCTGTTACCCAACGGTATTCGCTTTCAACCGCATCAATTTGCCGATCAATGGCTCAGTCAATGGGGCCTGACCGGTGACGCGCAGGTCCAGGTCACTTACCAAGAGGTTGTGACAGTCGACTCGGCCGCTGAACGCAAGACCGCCTCGGTTCCCTTGCGCGCCGCCGTCACCCAAGGCTTTCTGGCCGCCCATCAAAGCAGGGCCTCCTCTTCGGCTTTGTCCCCGCGCGAGGGTTGGGTGTATCCGCACCGAAGCCACCTGTCCCTGGACTTTTCCTCACTGCGCGCCCATGGCAAGGCCCTCTCGCCCGATGTGCTGCAGCACCTGCAAACGGGCGTTGCGCCGGGTTATCAGGGCAACGGACAACCCGTCATCACCGAGGTGGATGCCCAAGGCAATCTGCTCGGCGCCCGGGAAAAAGAGCAACTCAAGCAATTGAACCTCCTGGACGCCAACCAGGTGAAACTGGCCCGGCTGTTCGCTGCGCTCCCAACGTTCGACACGGTGCTCAAGAGCCTGTTGGTCAGCCGGCTCAAGGCCAGGATTCCCGCAGGTAAATTCCGGGCATCGACCCTTGAGCCCATGGACCCGGATCACTGCTACGTGAACCACTTCACCGTCGATACGTCGGGCATGCGCTCGTTGACGTCCTCGCAGCGTTTTACTGATGTCATGGCGAGCAGCCTGGCAACGGATACGCCGCCCACTTACACGGCCGGCGACGTGGGCTTCTTCACCCGTCCGGATGCGGTGCAAGAGGCGGACAGCCTGTTTGCCAACCCACTGGACCGCAAGACGGCGGCAGCCTTGGAATCGGTCTTCTACCTCGTACAACCGGTGACCAACGAAAGCCTCAAGCGCCAGTTCCTGGAAGACCTCGCCACATTTGGCCAGAGCAAAAGCGTAGGGGCCGCGCTCGATGCGCCAAGCCCGGCCACGGCCGAAGCGACGCTTGCTCATCTGCTGGCCCGACGTTTCATGTCGCTGTTGGATCTGTACAAGGTTGATCGGGATCCGGCCTCGCAACTGACCGCCAGTGAGCGAATCCTGCAACACGATGAGGATCGCCTGCTGGACCTCATCACCAGCCATCCTCGCCTGGCGGACAGAAACCGTCTGTTGCGCGCGCCCGTTCCCCATGTCTATGCCGTGATGCTCGACATGGGCACCGCGGCACCGTGCAAATGGCCCGGGGCAATGGTCATCAAACGGGCCGACCAGCCGTCCCTGTTCCTGTATTCGCTGGAAGGCGGGATTGAGAAATTCCGCTCCTTCCAGGACCTGGTCAATACCCTCAGCCCTGTCTATGCGGGGCAAAAACGCCCGATCCGGGATATTTCCACTGAACTGACCGGGCACGTCTTTGAAACCGCGGCCGATGACCTTTTGCGGCTCCAAAGTGCCGCGCTGGAGGCGTTCTTGAATGCGCCGGCAAACGAAACGCTCGCCTTGCCTGCCTTTGCCCTGGCGGTCGACGATGCGCTGGAGCTGCCCATGCTGTCCCTAGCCGGGCCCTTGGCGGCCCGCCAGCAAGTGCTGGTCGAAGGTAATCGTCCCGACTTCTTCAAGTCGGCCACCTCTTCGCAGAAGTCCCATTACCGCACCCTGGAGCTTTCGGTATTGGACGCCGCCTATGCCTTGGCGAGCAGCGATATCAAGACGTTGTTGCAGTTCACCCGCGAGAAGATCAGGCAATACCTGCAAGAAAACGTGCACCCGGACATCGACCCCGATCCGGACCAGACCCAGGTCACCTTCTTCTATGGAAAAACGGCCAACCCGAGGCAATCCCGTGTCACCAGCCTGACCCAGTTGCTGCTGGATAACTTGCGACCGGCTCAACATCCGAACGCCATGAGGGAAGTGTTGAGTGCCTACGTCGTCGACCCAGACGGCGAGCGTGCCCGCAATCCGGCCAACGGTTACTTCGTCACGCTGAGCGGGCGCGAACTGGCCAGGATGGTGACGAGCATCGATGCCGGTGGAAGTTATGAAGCCATGCTCAGGGAGCAAATGAACCAACCCGCCTACAAGAAGGCCTGGCAGGCGGCGTACCTGGCGAACCTGAAATTCAAAGGGTACGAGGCTTCGCTCCAGGGCGACGCCGTGTTCAAGGCCACGCTTGTCGACAAGGCGTTCAACCCGCCGAAACCGACCAAGCAACTCGCCCTCTGGCTGGACGCCGTTCTGCGCTCGCCATCGGCCGAGGCGCGCACGCCGGTCATGGGGCGCCGGGTGCATGTCTACGGCCTGGTACTGGGCGGAAGCATGGCCGCCGCCGGCCAGCACGGCCACATGGGCAATGCGCTCAGCATCAACGGTGCGCTGGTGTTTTCCGACCAGGAAGGGCCGACGCTCAAGGGCACCGTGGGCGTCTACTTTCCCGACAGCCCCGAGGGCGAGGATTTCCACGAATTTGACGATTTGAGCGAGGGCGTTGCCCAGCTGTTGCCCCGGGAGGACTGGCAGGCGTATTTCCGTTCACGCATCTCCACCAACGACCCGTCGCAGCTAAAACGTACCTTGGGGCAGCAGGGCGGTCGGCCGCTGATTCGCGGTGCGTTGATCACTGGCGATCTGCTTGAAGCCCTCCATCGAGCCCACGTCAATTTTCACAGCGCCCACGCCGATCACCGCTCCAACAGCAACCGCAATGTCCGTCATCAAACCTATGGCAGGCTCGGGCAAATGGTGATCGAGATCGTCATGGAGCTGGCCGGTCTGTTCCTGGCCCCGGGTTTCCAGATGCTCAAGAGCGCCCTCAAGACCGGTTTGCTGGTGTACCGGACGGGGGCGATCCCGCTGAACCTGAAGACCTTGGCATTTGTGCATGCCGTGGCGAACCATGGCGGTTGGCGTCTGACCCGGGGCGCGACCGTATCCAGCCGCAGTCGATCCTTCTTCCGCGCGGTGACGGCGCGCCAGAACGAGGACGAAGCCACGCGCGGGCTGCCCTTGGACATGACGATCTACGGCCCGTATGCCGTGACGGATACCTCGGTGATACGCGGGCTGGTTGCCGACGCGCGCGGCTTCTATCGCCCCACGATCAGTCATGCCGCCACCGGCGTGGTGACAGCTCGCCCGGTGTACGTGCGGCAACCCGATGGTACGGTGTTCCGCGTGCACGACCATACGAAGCTGGAGGCCACCGAAGCCAGCCTGGTGCACCCGGTGACGGGGCTGGGCATCCGCGCCAGCGGAGTGATGCGCAGCACCGTGGCCCGGATGCCCGACGGCGAGTGGCGCGCGGTGGGCTTTGGCCGTGGCGGCGGAAAACGGCCGGGGGATCCGGACCCGCAGCCAGGTCCGTCGAAACCCAAGATTGCGGCCGTGTCGTCTTCGGTCCTTTCTGCGCGGATTCGCACCCCGGGCACCTGGAACAATCAGCTGATGGACCTGGTTCCGTCGATCATGACGCGCCTGGCCGGTTGGCCGCAAAACCGCAGCCTGCTGATCATCAATCGACAGACCCCCGAGCGCATCTGGTCGGTGCGTTTCACGCCCGGCCAGGAGGAAGTCATCTATCCGATGGAAAGCCACCCGGACAGAGCCGATACGGACATCGTCCTGGTTCGCATGGCCCAAGACCATTACAGCCTGGAGCTGGAGGGCGAGGTCGTGGAGATCCCGGGCGACGGCGATTGCTTCTTCAACGCGGTCAGCCGTGGGCTGAACGAAGGGCAAGCCGGGGAAACGTTCTCGATGCAAGGCTGGCGAAACGAAGTGGCGGATTATATCGACCAGCATCCGCACATCGGGCAGTACGTGGCACCGCAACCCACCCTGGCGCAACAGGCGCTCGTCGAGAATGCGTCCTCGCTGGGCAACCTGCTGGGCCCGGCGGCGATGCTCGATCTCACTCGAATAGTTTATGGTGGGCCTAACCTGCATCGCCTGTTCCAGCCGACCTTGCGCTACCTGGACCTGCATGCAAACAGCGCCGTGCGTGCTGCGATCACGGCCAGTCCGGCCGATCGGTTGCCGCCGGAAATACTCCAGCACGTGGGACGCCTGTTGTCGCAGCGCCCCCCGGCCCGACTGGTGCCCAGCGTTGATGCGCCTTTTTCCGGGGCGCAAAGGCAGTCCATGAAGCAGCTGTTCGAAGACATCCTGGTGGGGCCTGTCGAGAACGAGTTGGTCAAGGAACTGCTGGACAACCAGTTCCTCCTGATTACCCACGACGTGACTCACATCCTGCTCGAATATGGCGTCACCGCCCGGCAACTGATCAATCAACATCCGAACAACAGTTCGGCGTATGTCTTGTATGACGAAGCGCTGCACGGGCATCTGGACGACGATCAGATCGACGAACTGCTCGACGGGGCCTACCTGGTCACCCAAGACGATCTGGACGATGCCAAGGATCTGTTGGTAAGCGATGCCGACAGGTACGTCGATGACACGTCGGAACTGTTCGACCATTTCATTTACACAGACACCGCCGAAAGAACCGTCGACCTGTTCCGGACGGCGCTCAGGCGTTTTCCCGACTTGCTGAGGCGGGCGAACCTGCTGCTCAGGTCGCCGATCATTTCCCATAACCTGGGCGGCCTGTTGCGTGTGAGCGAAGTGGCCAAGTGGCTGCGTAATCCCGCCTTGTCCGACATGCGATTCCAGCTCATCGCCGAGTACGCCAATACCCGTTATAGCGAATTGCAGCGCATGGAAAACATCGATGTCGATTGGATGCAGGTATTCGACGATCGCAACCTGCGAAGTATCGTCACGCAGCAAGAAGCCTTGGCGGACTTCATGGCGTTCCTGGGGGGCGCGTGGGGAAACACCCAGAACAGCGACATGCCGGCGGTGGTCAAACTGTTCAGCGTGCCGGAGCAACTGCCCTCCAATAGCCGGGTCGCCTTGTTATTCAATGTCCCGAATCTCTGGAGCGCCCTTCAGAAACTGCGAAAGGAATACGCCAGCCAGATCTGGGCCGACCTGATTGGGCCGCATTTCAACGACGCCACGATCCGCCAGGCGCTTGCCCATTCCGGGGCGCTGAGTTCGGAGCTGCACCTGGCCCTTGCCTTGAGAAACAGCCTGGCACCCGAGGAGCTTCTTGCGAACCAGATCATGCAGCGCCTGCTTTCCGTCGGCCAGCGACGGGCGCAGCAATACCTTCACAACTTCGACTTCCCGACCCATCGCCTGGGCCATGGCCGCCTGGATTTTGCCGTGTACGTGGAAAGCCACTTGAGCATTCCGGACTGGGCCTGGCAGTACGCCAGGCGCGGCGTCACCCCGGAATCGCTCAAGAAGATTGGGGAGGTGAAACCCAAGCCGGAGTGACGGTAAGGGTTGAAGGGTGATGTGGGCTGTGCAGCCCCATCGCGAGCCTGCTCGCGATGGCGAACCATCAGCCACCATCACTTATGACCGACACTCCACCAACCCCCGAACCTGCCCGCCCTCGCGCTGATTGTCCTCGCTCAACCACTGCTCGAACCCGGCCCGGATCGCCAGCCATTCGGTGTCGAGCATCGAGTACCACGCGGTGTCGCGGTTCTGTCCCTTGACCACCATGTGCTGGCGGAACACCCCTTCGAACGTGAAGCCCAGCCGTTCGGCGGCGTATTTGGAACGGGCGTTGGCGTTGTTGCACTTCCATTCCAGGCGCCGATAGCCCAGGGCGAAAGACTCTTTCGCCAAGAGGTACACCGCCTCGGTGCTTTTCGGCGAACGCTGCATCGGCGCGCCGAAGGTCACGTGGCCGATCTCGATGCGGCCCTGGGCCGGCACGATGGACATCAGGCTGAGAAGGCCTTGTACGTTGCCGCTGGCGCGGTCGATCACGCTGAAGAAATACGGGTCGCTGTTGGCCGCGTGGTTGTTCAGCCAGGCATCGAACGCGCCACGCTCGGTGAACGGCCCATAGGGCAAGTAATCCCAGAGTTTCGGGTCGGCGCCGGGGCCTTCCAGGGCTTGCCACAAACCGTCGGCGTGACGCGCCGGGTCGAGTTTTTCCAGGCGGATGAAACGTCCTTCGAGCAACTGGGCAGAGGGCGCCGGGACACCTTTCCAATCGGCGAGTGAGGTCGACATGCTGCGCTCCTTACAGGGCTTTGCGAAATTGGATGAAGCCTGGACGTTCTGCAACGCGCTCATAGAGCCGGATCGCCGTCGCGTTGGTTTCGTGGGTCAGCCAGTGCACCTTGCAGCAACCATCGGCCTTGGCGGTGGCATAGACGAACTCGATCAACTGGCGACCCACGCCCGTGCCACGGGTCTGCTCGGTCACCAGCAAGTCTTGCAGGTAGCAGGAATTCTCGATGCTCCAGTTCGAACGGTGATAGATGAAATGCACCAGGCCCACCGCCGTGTCGCCGTCCCAGGCGAGCGCGCCATGGGTCGGTTCGCGCTCGTCGAGCAGGCGCTGCCAGGTGCTTTGGCTCACCGTGTCCGGCAGTTCAGTGTTGTAGAACCGCAGGTAGGCGTGCCACAGCGGCAGCCAGGCGGCGTGATCGTCGGCGGTCACGAGGCGGATCGCTACAGGTTTCATGTTCACTCCTTGGTTGAGGGGGCAGGCATCTGGCGCGCCAGGCGTTGGTCTTGCGGGTCGGGGCTGGCGGCCAGCCCGTGGCGTACCCCGGCGGCGTCGACGGGGCTGCGGTTCTGGCTGAGCTTGCGTTTGCCTTCCAGGCGTTGGATGGGCAGGGCGAAACCGACGATGGCCTTGAGCATGCTGTCGATGTACTCAGGCGGTGCGTCATCGACTTTCCAAGGCTGGGCGCGGCCGGTTTCGTGGCGATCGGTGAGGGCGCTCACCAGGTTGCGCAGGCGATGGGCATCGCTGAAGACTTCGGCGGTGCCATAAGCGTGCACGGCCAGGTAGTTCCAGGTCGGCACGACTTTGCCGTGCTCGGCCTTGCTCGGGTAAAAGTCCGGGCTGACGTAGGCGTCGGCCCCGGCGAATACCACCAACGCCTCGGCACCTGCTTGCAGGTCCTGCCATTGTGGATTGCTTCGGGCCATGTGCCCGTAGAGGCTGCCATTGGGGCCTTGTTGGGTGTCCAGCAACAGCGGCAAGTGGCTGGCCTGCAAACCGTGTTCACCGTGGGTGATCAACACGGCCAGGCGGCAGTCGTCCATCATCCGCTGGAGCTGAGGAAGGTCGTAGGTGGCAAAGGCTTTCGGGTTGTACATGGCGATTTTCCTTGGCGAATGCGAGCATCCTAGGCAGGCTATTGGTCTGTTGTAAGAGCCACTTGCGGTCAATTCGATAGGTCCATTTGCGAGCATTGCCATGAACAACGTCTTGCCACCGCTGTCGTTCAACCCCGCCGGCATCGAGCTGGATCGCCGTCACGGCCTCAGTCGTCAGCTCTACCAGGCCTTGCGTGCCCGGGTGCTGGATGGGCGGCTCGCCAGCGGCACGCGCCTGCCGGCCAGTCGTGACCTCGCCGCCGCGCTGTCGATTTCCCGCAACAGCGTGGTGCGGGCCTACGACCAGCTCTACGCCGAGGGTTTCATTGAAGGGCGGGTGGGCGATGGGACCTACGTGGCAAAACTGTCTTCGACGACCTTGCCGCTCAAAAACATATCCACAAATGTATCCACAGGGTTTTCAACAGGCTTATCCCCAACCTTATCCACAGATTGGTTGGATTTGCCTGTGGTTTCGTCCAGTAAAGTTATCCACAGTGGAGCCTTGGAAAGGGTCGAAAAACACCATTTGGCACTGCCGCCCAGCGGCCCGCCCAAGGCGTTTCGGGTGGGTATTCCGGCGTTCGATCTGTTCCCTTTCGACGTCTGGGCCAAGCTGAATGCGGCGTTCTGGCGCAAGCCGGACTTGCAGCAACTGTGCTATGGCGATTCCCAAGGCGACGAGCGTCTGCGCGGTTTGATTGCTGCGTACCTGCGCAGTTCTCGCGGCCTGTCATGCACGGCTGAACAAATTGTGATCACCAGTGGTGCCCAGCAAGGTATCAGTCTTTGTGCACAGCTGTTGGTGGATCCTGGTGACATCGTTGCGGTGGAAAACCCGGGCTATCGTGCCGCCGGCCATGCGTTTGCCGTGGCCGGTGCCGATGTGCGCGGCGTAGCGGTGGACAGCGATGGCCTGGATTGTGCGGCCCTCGGGGCGTTGGACAACTGTCGCCTGGCCTACGTGACGCCTTCCCATCAATACCCGATGGGCGTGGTCATGAGCCTGGCGCGGCGGCTGGAGCTGCTGGCCTGGGCCGAGCGCAACGACGGCTGGATCGTCGAGGACGACTACGACGGCGAATACCGCTACAGCGGCGCGCCGCTGGCACCCTTGGCCGCATTGGATCGCCAGGGCCGGGTGCTTTACGTCGGGACCTTCGGCAAGGTCGCGTTCCCGGCCTTGCGCCTGGGCTACCTGGTATTGCCGCCCGGCCTGGTGAACGCCTTCGCCCGACGCCGCGCGGTGGACGTTCGCCATTCGGAAGCCAGTAGCCAGGCGGTGATGGCCGAGTTCATGGCCGCCGGGCATTTCCAAAGGCACATCCGCCGTATGCGCCGGGCCGCACTGGCGCGGCGTGACGCCTTGCTCGCGGGCTGGCCGAAGGCGCTCGCGGGGGTTGGCACGCTGCCTGCGGTCGTGGCCGGACTGCACGTCACGGTGCCGGTGGAGAGCCTGGAACGTGAGCGCGAACTGATCGCCCAAGCAGTCGCGGCGGGTGTCGAAATCAACGGCTTGAGCAGTTATTGGTTACCCACCACGACCCCGACGCAGGTGCGCGCCGGGTTGGTGCTGGGCTTTGCGGCGGTCCCGCCCGAGGCGATTGGCATCGCGCTGGCGAAGCTGGCAAAAGCCTGGCAAGGGTAACGCTGCAACGCCCGGCATCGGGGGCCGTCCGGGCGTCGTTACTCAGGAAGAGCGCTTGGCAAAGAACACTTCCATGGCCTGGTCCACGGCAATTTCGCTGCGGTAATAGTTGATCAGTTTTTGCTCATCGAGCGTCTGCAAGGAACTGTTGGTCATGACCTTGTTGACCTGCTCCGGGGTCTTCAAGCGTGCAGAAAGATAAGCATGGGCGGGGACCCAGTCGGTTGAGTAGTGGAAGTCTGCGAACCAGAGCGTCTTGTTCTCTTTGCGGTCCCTGATCTCGTATCGGTCGAGGTAGGCGTGGACCGGGCGCTTGATGCGTTGCCGTTGTTTCTGCCGGGTGATGGAAATCAGGTTCCGGCTCTTGAGCCAGAGAATGCCGTCCATGGTCGGCGGACGTAGCTTGATGGTTTTCAGGACCGTTTCGAAGCCTTCCTCATAAAGGGTCTTGGAGGCCCTCTTGAGTTCCAGGCGGGTGGCTTCGGCCAGGCGTTGCTCGGCAGCGGGAATGCTCACCGTTTCATTGGCAAGGCTGTCCAGCGCCTTCTTGATCGCAACCCCGACCTTCTCCATCCGTGCCGCATGGGCATTCAGGATGATCCCGATGCCGGTGGCCGATCGGCCTGGATTGCTCACATATTGTTCGATCTGCGTCTTGAACGCCGCCAGGCCATTGACCAGGGTCCTGCCCTTCGTGACGCTGGTGGCCAGGGTCGGAACGGCCAGGGAAGTCTCAGCGTTCGTGTGGGGCACCCACTCACCGGTTTCCTTGCGATGGAAGGTGGCGATGACCTTGTCCGTGAGTGGGTTCTTGACGTCGAGCCAATCGGTCTCTTCCCGCATTTTGTTCAAGCGAACTTCGCCACTGACGAGGCCCCAGAAACGCGCCCTGACGAACCTCTTGCGCGTGCGCGGGCGTTTTTCGTAGGGATTGCCCAAGCTGCGCTGGTTGCTTCTTTCGTCCAGCGCGCGAGTCAGTTCGACCAGCGCCCGCGTCCTGAGCAGCGCGACATGCTTACCCAGCCGACTGAGTTCGGCCGGCCGGATGTTGTCCTTGTACTCATTGCGCACGTATTCCAGGTGCTCTTCGATGGCCGTGAACTGTTCCGTCAGGCTGCCGAAGGCGTCGATCTGCTCGTCCAGCCGAATCACGCTTCGCTCTTCAATGGCGTCGTGCAAGCTTTGAAACGCCACCGTGGTGTTATCGACCATCTGGTTAATGTCTGCCCAGCCCTCGGGCACCATGCTGACGCTTTCGAGCGTCAGGCACAGGTGTCGATACATGTCCAACTGGATCAGTCGAATCGCATCGCTCTTGTACGCGGGCATTTTCCCACGGTAACCGCGGATGAATTCAAAGCCTTGGCGGCCCAGTTTCTTGAGGCTGACAAAGCGTGTCTCCATGTAGTCCAGCCGTTCAATCATGTCGTCACCGACCCGGATCATGCCGTCGGCGGTGTCCACGTGCTGTTGCTCCACTTCCTCGATACGTGAAGTGCTCATCTCCAGGGCATCCCTCAGCACGGGGGTAAATCGTTCCTTCAGGGCGTTGATTTCTTCGAAGGTGAAGTTGATTTGCGCGTTCAGGTAGCTGAGCCGTACTTGCGGGGCGTCGGGCCGGGACTGGAAGACCGGCCATTCGGTCAGTATTTTCAACGCCTCTTCATAACTGTCGCGCTGGGTCTTCAAGGTGCTCAGGTAAACGATGCGTTTGGTTTCCTTGGCGGCGCTCGTGGCCTTGTTCAACTGCTGCGCATTCATGGTCAGCAGCAGCTGGCCCTCCGGTTTCTTTTTTTCGAAGCGATTGAGTTCGGCAAGCAGGCGAGTGCTGAGACTCTTCGCCTCGCGGATGACTTTTTGTCGGGTTTCCTTGGCTCCGCTGCTGCGCAGCCGCAGGCGCGTGTCGACATGCCATTCGTCGTAGGTGTGCCTCAGGGCGGGGCCTGCCCGTTCAGGGTTCTTGCCATCGACCACGGACACACGCTCGCCCTCGACAAGGACCTTGAACCATTTGCCGGCCATTTTTGCGTACCAATCGTCTCCCTGCTGGTAGAGCCCCTTGAACATGCCTTCGGTCTGGAGCTCGCCGGAGGGTGAGGGCGGGTCGATGGCAAAGCTCTCCAGGAGCGTTGCGCGGTCACCGGATTTGCCTGCCAGGGCGCCGCTGCTGTGGATGCCGTCATAGTGTTCGGGTGGCAGTTCCTTGCTCGCCAAGGGCGTAAGTTTTTCGATGATGAGCGGCGGCTTCGGCAGGTTTTCAAGCACGGGTAACTTCTCTGGCGTCGTCGTCGATCGCCGGCTGCGGGCGTTTTGCTGGGCACGTTCGATCGCGTGAACCGTGATCGCCATGGCCATGTTCAGCAGCAGGTCGACGAACGCATCCCACTTGGTCTGATGGTTGGCGCTGTCGCCGGTTTGCGTCAGCGTTTCAACGTCGTCCAGGATTTGCCAGAGCCAGGTCGCGGTGCCCACGGCGGCGCCCAGATAGGGCAGGGCCAGGTTGAAAATCAGCCAGCCGGCTTGCTTGAAGGTCTGCCAGCGGTTCTCGCGGTTGGAAACCGATTGGCGGTCGGCCAGTTCCACCAGGGCATCGGCATTGGCCTTGAACAGCAACGGCAAGAAATCCGGGCCCAGGTCGGTGGTGCTCAGGCTGACGGGAGCGCTGTTGAACCAGGCCCAGAAGGGGTCTGCGGTGAACTCCACGATCGCCCAAGGGGAGGGCACCGCACCGGAGAACACATAGCGGCTGTAATACGTGCGCGCTTCATCGGGCAGCCATGCCAGCACCGATTCGCGCAAAGCAGGTGTTTGCCGAATCGCATAGAGCAGATTGCTCGGTGTCGGGTACTGGATCAACTGCGGCTCAAGCAAGGGGCGATAGAGCACGCAGGGACCGGCCTCCAGATCTTGCGGGCCGATCACGAACATATTGGTCACGGCGTCCTCGGAGGTGCTCGCCGGCTGATTGGAAATGAAGGCCAGTTTGCGCAGGACGATGATCTGCCCGTCCACCCGGCGGTCGGCTTCCTCGGCCTCCATGAGCGCGGCGACATACCGGTAGCCTCGTTCGTCGATGTTCCCCCGCTTACGGATTTTGCTCTCCAGCGCCAGCATGGGTAACTGGATACGCAACTGGGAGGTGTACAGTTCCTGGCGCCGCGCGGACTCTGCCGGATCGTCCAGGAGCTTGCGCTTGACCAGGTCGGGATAGACGCGTCCGATGTCGACTTTGCTCACGAGCGCTTCGATGTAGTCGACGCTCATCCAGGCCGGCAACGCCGTGTTATCTAGAGACCGGACAACCTTGTTGCCCAGGGGCAGCGCGATCAGGTTTTGCAGCGCCAGCTCGACAAGGCTCAGCCGGGTGGTGTCGACCGCTCCGGGGACAAAGAACGTGCCCCAGACAACGGGGGTTTGTATCTGGATCTCGATCTTTTCCGGGTCGAGCGTCGAGGCGTCGGCATGCTCTGCTTGCATCTGCTGCTTGAGGGCGGTCAAGGCGTAGCTTTTGAGGCTGGGGATGTCGTCCTGATACGCCTTGCCCGCATGGGCACTGCTCAGCGCCGACAGGTTTTTCATGAGCTGAGCGAACTGGACCTGGTCGGACGTCGACGCTTGCTCCAACCAATCGGGCATCTGTTTCTGGAACCAGGCCACGCTGGGACCATCGGCCACGCTGAGCCCATTGGCTGCGGGCTGCTCACCTTCTTCAGATATGAACCTTTCCAGTATCTCGGGGGAGTCGAGGATCTTGACCTGGGTCGCGATCAGCCCGCAGGCCTTGTAGTCGAAGATGTTGCCGGCAGGTTCATACAGCCGCCACCGGATCTTCCGACCATTGACCACGCCTAAATGCCCCGGGAGGGACTGCCCCAGCGCCTGCAGCGAATCGAACTTCTCATAGCCGTTGCGCAGGGAGTACGCCAGGATGGTTTGCTGTTTGTCGATCTGACCGATCAGCACCACCAGCATGTTCTCGATCAGCCGTTTTGCCTGACCACCCACCACTTCATCGATGTCGACCAGGTACGCGTGTGTGTCGTAGCGGCCGTGATCCTTGCGGTCCTTGAGCACGGGATAACGAAACAGTTGCCGGGCCATGTCGCATTCGGTCGCGGTCCAGTCCTGGACTTCGCTGACGTCCCAGAACTTGCGCAGCGTATTGGACAGCTCATGCCAGCGAGGTGCGGAGGTGCCGAGCGACGTATTCCAGTACGCCAGTTGCTGTTCCTGGCAGGCCGGTGTCATGACAGGCACCAGTTCGTTGATCAAACCGCCAATCTGGCTGATGCGCACCGGCAGGTGCACCTCGGGGGTGGAGAGGGGCAGTTGGCTGAGGAAGTGGAACCCTTCGACCAGCAGCGTCGGCTCGCTCTCCGATTGGCGCGCGGCCAAGATGTCGCTGAGCGTCTGATAACGCGTGGGCAGCTCCACGAGCTGGCCGTCGACGATCTCCCAATTCGGCTCGCCGACCACCGTGTTGTTCGGATCGAGGTGCAGGGCGGGGTACAGTTTCTTGAGGTTTTCGCGCAGCAGCCTGGCGGCCACTTCCGCGGAGGTGGGGCCTGCGAGCAACTGGTTGATCACAGCGTCCCCGAGGCTGGATTCGAGGGGTGTGGCGGTAGAAGGCGCAGAAGGTGTCGAAGGTGTCGAAGGTGTCGAAGGTACGAGCGTAGAGGTGCCTGGCATCCGGTGTTCTCCCTGTGTGGCCATGCATGAAAGCCCGAAGCCAGAACGCTTCGGGTTTTCCATGCTAGGCAGGCGCAGGGCCGGGGAGGTGGTAACTATGTATAGGCCGCCTCACCTCGGCACAGGTCGTTGCGAGGCGGTGTGGAGGGGGACTACTGGCCGGACTTGATGCGCGTCCAGGCCCGCGTCCGTGCCCGCTCGGCGTCCTTGGGCAAGGGTTGCAAGGTGTAGAGCGTGGCCATGGCCGCTTCGGTCGGATACAGGTTGGGGTTCCCACGGATCGCCGGGTCGACCATCGTCGTGGCGTCCTTGTTCGGGTTCGGATAACCGACAAAGTCGCTGACCGGGGCGATCACCTGCGGTTGCAACAAATAGTTGATGAAGGTGTAGGCGTCGTCCGGGTTCTTCGCGCCTTTGGGAATGGCGAGCATGTCGAACCAGATCGGCGCGCCTTCCTTGGGCAGGCGCATGTCCACCGTCACACCATTCTTGGCTTCCTTGGCGCGGTTGGCCGCCTGGGAAAAGCTGCCCGAGTAACCCACCGCCACGCAGATGTCGCCGTTGGCGATGTCGGCCATGTACTTCGACGAGTGGAAGTAGGTGATGTACGGCCGGATCTTCAGCAACAACGCCTCGGCCTTGGCATAGTCCGCCGGTTTCTTGCTGTTGGGGTCCAGGCCCAGGTGCTGCAAGGCCAGGGGCAGGATTTCCGAAGGCGAATCGAGCAAGGCCACGCCGCACTGCTTGAGCTTGCTGATGTTCTCTTCCTTGAAGATCAGGTCCCAACTGTCGACCGGTGCGTTGTCGCCCAGGGCGGCCTTGACCTTGTCCGGGTTGAAGCCGATCAGGATGGTGCCGTACATGTAGGGCACGGCGAACTGATTGCCTGGGTCGTTGGCTTCGATCAGCTTCATCAGCTTGGGATCGAGGTGGTTCCAGTTCGGCAGCTTGCTGCGGTCCAGGGGTTGGAACACCCCGGCCTCGATCTGCTTGGCCAGGAACACGTTGGACGGCACCACCACGTCGTAACCGGAATTGCCGGTGAGCAGCTTGGCTTCCAGCGCCTCGTTGGTGTCGAAGATGTCATAGACCAACTTCACCTGGCTGTTCTGCGCCTTGAAATCGTCCAGGGCCTTGGGCGTGATGTAGTCGAACCAGTTGTAGACGCGCAGGGTTCGTTCTTCGGCTTGCGCGGCCCCGCACAGCAACCCGGCACACAGGGCCGGCACCACCAAACGCTTGAGTCTGTTCATGCTGTTGCTCCTCATTGGGCGTCTTGGAAACCTTCGAGAACGTTCACGGCATTGATGCCGATTTCCGCCACCGCGTAGCCGCCTTCCATGACAAACAGGGTCGGTTTACCGAGCGCCGCGATGCGCTTGCCCATCGCCAGGTAGTCCGGGCTGTCGAGCTTGAATTGGGAGATCGGGTCGTGCTTGAAAGTGTCCACGCCCAGCGACACCACGATGACATCCGCGTCGTAGCGTTGGATCTCGCCGCAGGCCTGCTCCAGGGCCGCGCTCCAGGCGTCCCAGGCCGAGCCGGCCGGCAACGGGTAGTTGAAGTTGAAACCTTCACCGGCGCCTTCGCCGTGCTCGTCGGCATAGCCGAGGAAGAACGGAAACTCGGCCTCCGGGTGGCCGTGGATCGAAGTGAACAACACGTCGCGGCGCCCATAGAAAATCGACTGCGTGCCGTTGCCGTGGTGGTAGTCCACATCGAGCACCGCGACCTTGGCATGGCCCTGGTCCAAAAAGGCCTGGGCGGCGATGGCCGCATTGTTGAGGTAGCAATAGCCGCCCATCAAATCGCTGGCGGCGTGGTGGCCCGGCGGGCGGCACAGCGCAAAGGCACTGCGGGCCCCGCGCTGGATCTCGGCCTGGGCGGTGAGGGCCACCTGGGCGGCGCTATACGCCGCTTGCCAAGTGCCCGCCGTGATCGGCGCGCCACCGTCGAAGCTGTAATAACCGAGCTGACCGTGCAGGCTCTTCGGGATAACGCTGCGCAACGTGCGCGCCGGCCAAGTGAACGGCAGCAAATCGCCTTCGCGGTTGAACGCCGTCCAGCGCTCCCACGCGCCCTTGAAGAACTCCAGGTACGCCGCACTGTGAATGCGCTGGATCGGCGCCAAGCCAAAATCCTGCGGCGCCTGCACCGGCCCCAACGCCCGGGCCTTGACCCGTTCCAGTACATGATCGGCCCGCGAGGGCATTTCGAAGCAAGGCATCAACTGCCCGTCCATCAACTCGCAGCGCCCGTGGTGCAGGTGGTGATCGTCCGAATAGATCGTCAGCATTTGTTGTTCTCCGCAAGGCTGATCCGTGTGGTCACAGTCTCGCGGTGTGGGGCGTTTGAAGAAAACGGCAGGAGAGGCCAAAAGGGGATCGATGTGGCCAAAAGGTTTGACCGTAAATGGCCCCTTGTTGGCGCGGGGGTGTGCGGGGTTGGGGCATGCGTCTTCTCTTGAGTTTGATGCCGGCCTTCGATTAGATACGAGGCGTAAACGTTGTGACGTGAACAGCACCATCAAAACACAAGGGAATAGAACCTAAATGGCAAGGATAGAACCCGTTTTCGGCAGCATCAGCGGCGAAATCGAAAACCCATACCAACTGGGCGACGCCCAACTGATTGACGACGAGGTTGTCACGTTTTCAAAACCCAAGATTTTTGATTTTTCCGGGCGTATTTCTCTGGCGCGCTTCTGGCTGATTCGTGTGCCCTTGGTGCTGGTTCTTCCGTGCATTTTGCTGGCGTTCTTTATGGTGGGGTTGGGCCATCAACTGGTGGTTTTGCTGACAGTCGGTGTCACCGTTGTCGTTCCTGCCATCCTGCTCGACGTGTCTCTACTGGTACGCAGGGCACGTGATCTAGGCTGGAGTCCGAAATGGGCAATTCTCTTCGTGTTCCCTGTTATCGGCTATGTGATAGCGCTTCCGCTCGTCATGCTTCCGGGGCATAAAGCGATTAATAAATACGGCCCGCCCAATCCACCTCTCTCAACGTTGGTAAAGCTACTTACCGCGCTGTTGGTGGTGCTGATGCTTGTAACTACAACCGCGCTAATTGCGTATTTTCCCCAATACAACCCAGAGGCACTCTACGAGTGGTTCGCTAATGCATTGATTCAGGCATGGCGTTAGCGCACGCGAAGCCCATGCTTCGCCTCTTTGCGTGGCGCGCACCACGCGATAGCCCTGTGTACGCCGCGGTGATGTCCTCCATTGGGAAAAGAGAACGGAAAAGAGAACAGATTAATTTTTCTGCTCCAAACGTCCGCTCTTGGCCGGTTGCGGTCTGTGGCGCTCTGTTCGTGAAGTGAATATTGAAAAAGGCATATTGGAATTAACCAATATGCCTTTTTTCTTTGCTCTTGATTGCTAGTGCGGATCGACGTTATCCAGCGCTCGGTTCGCCAGCAATGAACTCAACTCAATCAACTGCTGGACGCCGAGCGCTATGTGGCGGCGGGGGCCTTCGAGGTCGAAGGCTAGGTTGCTGATCATCGCGTCGGCTGATGCCAGGTTCTCGCTGAGGTTGGCGAGTAGGCATTCGTTGTCGGCGCTTTTTGCGACGGTAAAGAGCTGGTCCGGTTTGGATGCATCTTCGGACTTTTCCGGTTTCGGTAGCAGGTAGTAATCCAAGGCGCGTTTGGCGGCTTCGTCCTGCTGTTTGTTTTTGCGACCAGAAGGGGCAGACGTTGAGTCAGTTCCTGGAGGGTTCGGAGTTATCTTGAACATATGCATTTTTCCATTTAGTAGGCCGCAACCATCTCGCTACTAAACGAAGGGGTGGCGGCTGTGCGCAAGTTAGTAGACCGGAGGAAAATACATAAAAGCCCGGCGCGCCCGAAGGCGCCATGCGCACAGCCACCATCAAGTGCAGGCAACGCCTGACTGATGAGACTCATGCAACCATTATGTATTTCCAACCAGGGCTACTAAACCCGACCACTGATGGGCAGTGGCAGGGAAACGATAGAACCCGTGGGCAAGGCGCACAAGCAGGCGGATTCTGGCGTAGTTGTAGGCAAAGGCGCAAGGATACGTGGCTTGGCGGAAGGTTAGCGGCAGGAGAATAAACGTCGATGTTTATTGCCTACGGCCCACTTGCTCAAACTGATGACCAATAGGTGTTGTAGCTAAGTCAGCCGAGGAAAACTTAGTTTCGTTGGGGCTGAACTGTGTTCGTGATGAAGGGTTTTGAATTGGTTTTAAAGTTGACGAAATGATGTATTCGATGGTTGCCAAATGGATGTCGGCTTCGGAAATTTTTGACGATTCAAGAGACTCCAGTTTTCCTTTTAAAAAGCGAAAGGTCCTACTTTTTTACCGTTAAAACTTTGGCATCCTTCGCAGCCTTTGAAGGGCCATAGATCGGTCAGTGTCATTGCTGTGAAGAAGCGTTCCTGTATTTGGCGAAACTTCCTACAAGAACAATAAATTTATTGCCTCGAATAGTTGCATGGTCACTGTCGACCGCGTCATTAACACCATTTTCCAACCAGAGTCGTAAATGTCGTATTCCGAAAAACTGTCCGCCCATTACCTGGCCCTCGCCAAATCTCCAGTCTCCCTGGAGTGCTTCGCGGGTGCGGACGTGCGTTTTTCAGATGAATACGAAGCGCTGGAAAGCGAGTTGGGCAAAGTCTGTTCAATGCATGAAGGCGGTCAGGTCGACTGGCTGAAGATCCTTGAGGGGAGCGAGGCGTTGTTGCGCACTCAGTCGAAGGATCTGCGCGTGGCGTGCTGGTTGACGTGGGCGTTGTATCAACGCGAGTCCTTCCTGGGGCTGTTGGCCGGCCTCGGCCTGCTGCGCCATTGGTGCGAAAACCACTGGCCGGAGCTGCACCCGGCCAAGCCGCGGACCCGCGCTGCTGGCATTCAATGGCTGGTCCCGCGCCTGGAACAGGCATTGAGCGAAGACGTTGCGATCAAGGAGCAACTGCCTATGTTCCGTCGTCTGGCGGAACAACTTGAAGGCCTCGATGCCGCGTGCACCGCGCACCTGGGCGATGAAGCTCCGCTGTTGTTGCCGCTGTGCCGGCGACTCAACAACCGTCTCCGAGGGGTGACTGACAACCTGCCGTCAACGGGTGCCATCGGCACGGTCGTGGCCCAGGTGAAACAAGCCGCCACCCAACTGCTCAGTCCCGGCGCGCCGATCGAGAACGAAAAAGAAGCTCACAAGGCCCTGCGCGCTCAGCAGGACGGTGCGCGTGCGTTGTGCACCTGGTGGCTCAAACAAAAAGCGACCGATCCCCGGGCTTTGCGCCTGAACCGCGCCTTGCTCTGGCTGGCCATCGATACCATGCCCGAGCGCAACGCCGAACAGGTCACTCAGTTGCGCAGCCCGCCAGCGGACAGGCTCAAGGCCTATTGGGACAGCCTCCAGCAGGGGCACTACGCGAATTTGCTGGTAGAAGTCGAGACGAGCCTGACGACGGCACCGTTTTGGCTCGATGGTCACAGGCTTGCCTGGGAGTGCCTGCAAGGGCTCAACGCGGAACCGGCTATGCGAGAAGTGGAAATCCATCTTGCGTGGTTCATCCAGCGTTTGCCCGGTGTGATCGAGTTGCGCTGGCATGACGGTACGCCATTCGCCGATCCGGCTACGCAGGCCTGGATCACTGCCCAAGTCATGCCTCATCTGCAAAGTCCCGCTGCACCCCCTACCGATGTTATCGGCGAGCTCGCGCCCTGTGAGCTGGCGCTGCAAGAGGCTCGGTCGATTCTGCCCAGGGATGGCCTCAAACCCAGTGTGCAGTTGCTCATGCAAGGCATGCAGGGTGCCCAGGGCGCGCGTGAGCGGTTTCTTTGGCAGTTCTCGATGGCTCGCTTGTGCTTCGCGGCCAAGAAATACGAACTCGTCAAGGTCCAGCTCGAAGCGCTCGATCAGAAGTTACAAGAAGCAGGCCTCAACGCCTGGGAGCCCGATCTTTCGCTGCGGGTGCTGCGCCTTTTGCACCACTGCTGCGAGCTATTGCCCCAGAACCAAGCCGTGCGCGAGCGCAGGGAAGAGACCTATCGCAGGTTATGTCACCTCGACCTGGAACGGGTCATTGAATAGACCCTCGGGTCCAAATCGTAAGGAGCAAATCATGGCCAAAGACGGCTCGGTCGCCCCCAAGGAACGCATCAACGTCACCTTCAAGCCTGCCACCGGCGGCGCTCAGGAAGAGATCGAACTGCCGCTTAAGCTGTTGGCTGTCGGCGACTACACCCACCGCAGGGACGAGCGCAAGCTCGAGGACCGCAAGCCCATTGGCATCGACAAGATGACCTTCAACGAGGTACTGGCCAAGCAAGAGTTGAACTTGAGCCTGAGTGTGCCGAACCGTCTTCAGGACGCGCACGGTAACGAGGAACTGGCTGTGCAACTGCGCATGCACTCGATGAAGGACTTCAACCCGGCAAGCCTCGTCGAGCAAGTGCCGCAACTTCAACAACTGATGGAGCTGCGCCATGCGTTGGTAGCGCTCAAGGGGCCGTTGGGTAATGCACCGGCCTTTCGCAAAGCTATCGAAAGCGTGCTCGCCGATGACAGTTCCCGCAGTCGCGTACTCGATGAGCTGGGCCTGAATGCTCCAGTCGCGAATGCTTGATTCTTCCAGCCAAGGAGGCCGACACATGAGTACCCATGCAGCACAACAGCAAAGCCAGGACAGCGGTGACCACAGCATTCTTGAAAGTATCATCGCCCAGACTCGCTTGACTCCGGACGATGAGGCCTACGACATCGCCAGACGCGGTGTGTCAGCGTTCATCGAAGAACTGCTCAAGCCGCACAACAGCGGCGAACCGGTCAAGAAAGCCCTGGTTGACCGCATGATCGCCGAGATCGATGCCAAGCTCAGTCGCCAGATGGACGAGATCCTCCATCACCCGCAATTCCAGGCGTTGGAATCGGCGTGGCGTGGTTTGCAGTTATTGGTAGAGCGCACCAACTTTCGTGAAAACATCAAGATTGAAATGCTCAACGTCTCCAAGAGCGATCTGCTGGACGATTTCGAAGACTCGCCGGAGGTCATGCAGTCGGGTCTGTACAAGCACATCTACACCGCTGAATACGGTCAGTTCGGTGGACAGCCGGTGGGCGCGATCATCGCCAATTACTTCATGTCCCCGAGCTCGCCGGACGTGAAGTTGATGCAGTACGTGTCAAGTGTCGCCTGCATGTCCCATGCGCCGTTCATTGCTGCGGCTGGTCCAAGATTCTTTGGCCTGGAAAGCTTCACTGGCCTGCCCGACCTCAAAGACCTGAAGGACCATTTCGAAGGCCCTCAATTCGCCAAGTGGCAGAGTTTCCGTCAGTCGCAAGACGCTCGTTACCTTGGCCTGACCGTACCGCGCTTTCTATTGCGCAGTCCGTACGACCCACAAGAAAACCCGGTCAAGTCGTTCATCTACAAGGAGACCGTTGCCAACAGCCACGAGCATTACCTGTGGGGCAATACTGCATTCGCGTTCGGTACCCGGCTGACCGACAGTTTCGCCAAGTTCCGTTGGTGTCCGAACATCGTCGGCCCTCAGAGTGGCGGGGCAGTCGAAGACCTGCCGTTGCATCACTTCGAAAGCATGGGCGAAATCGAAACCAAGATTCCGACCGAGGTGCTGGTTTCCGACCGTCGCGAATACGAACTGGCCGAGGAAGGATTCATCTCCCTGACCATGCGCAAAGGCAGCGATAACGCCGCGTTCTTTTCAGCAAGTTCTGTGCAGAAAGCGAAGTTCTTTGGCATCAGTGCCGAAGATAAACGAGCGGAGCTCAATTACCGCCTTGGCACCCAGCTGCCGTACATGATGATCGTCAATCGTCTGGCCCATTACCTGAAGGTCCTGCAGCGCGAGCAATTAGGGTCATGGAAAGAGCGCACCGACCTTGAGCGTGAGCTGAACAACTGGATCCGCCAATACGTAGCCGACCAGGAAAACCCGAGTGCCGAGGTTCGTGGCCGTCGTCCGCTGCGTGCGGCAAAGATCATCGTCAGTGAGGTGGAAGGTGAGCCGGGCTGGTACCGCGTCGGCCTGAATGTCCGCCCGCACTTCAAGTACATGGGAGCTGATTTCACCCTGTCGTTGGTGGGCAAGCTGGACAAGGAATAAGGGCCGTTCATGTCCTACGGCAGTCTTTTCGAGCGCCTGAATGGGGATGTCGAGCAACGCACAGGCTTGAGCCGGGAGGTTTGCGTCATGGCTTCCGTGGCTGCGCACCTGGGCAAGATGCTCAGCACGCGCGCAGGTAGCGTGCAGACGTTGGCCGACTACGGCCTGCCGGATCTCAATGACATGCGCTTGAGCCTGCATGACGCGAGGAGTCAGGCGCGCGAAGCGATCGAGACCTTTATCGAGGCGTACGAGCCACGCCTCAAAGGTGTGTGCGTCGCTTCGTTACCGAGTCACGCCGACCAACTTCGTCTGTCCTTCAGCATTGATGCGTTGCTGGAGGTGGAAGGGATAAAGCGCCAGGTCAGTTTTTCCGCATGCCTGGATGGCAGCGGCCAAGTGAAGGTCAGTCAAGGATAGCCACCCATGTCGTTCAACCATTACTACCAGAGTGAATTGACGGCGCTTCGTCAGTTGGGGCGACGTTTTGCCGAGCGCAACCCCGCGTTGGCACCGTTCCTGGGGCTGGCCGGACGGGACCCGGATGTGGAGCGGTTACTGGAGGGGTTCGCGTTCCTGACGGGGCGTCTGCGCCAGAAGCTCGATGACGAATTGCCGGAGCTGAGTCATTCGCTGATGCAGTTGCTCTGGCCCAATTACATGCGGCCATTACCCGCCTTCAGCATCTTGCAGTTCGATCCGCTACAACGGTCTGGCCCCGCGCTACGAGTGGAGCGCAATACACCGGTCGAAAGCAAGCCGGTGCAGCAGGTCCGCTGTCGTTTCCTGACGTGTTATCCGACCGAGGTCCTGGCGTTGGACCTGATCGGATTGAGCTATTCAGTGAAAGGTGACGGGTCGCTGTTGAGCTTGCGCCTGGCGATGCATTGCGAGGGCCACTTGGGCGAGTTGCAACTGAACCGCTTGCGCCTGCACCTGACTGGCGAACGCTACATCAGCCAGATGCTGTATCTCGGCCTCTTGCACAACCTAGAAGGCATCGAACTGGTTCCGCTGGACAGCACCGGCCAGCCCATCGTCGCTGTCGATGGCTCGCTCCTGTCCTTCAAGATTCCGATCGACCGCGTCCGGCCGGTAGGCTTTGCCGAAGACGAAGCTCTGGTGCCGTATCCGCTCAATACCTTTCGTGGTTATCGCTACCTGCAGGAGTATTTCGCTTTCCAGGACAAGTTCCTGTTCGTCGACGTCGATGGCCTCGACGTGATCAACGCGGCGCCAGACCGCTGTATCCAGCAGATGCATGGCCTAGAGCTGCGATTCGACATTGGCAAGAGCGGTAGCCAACGGCTGCGTCCGACGCTGGACAACGTGAAGCTGTATTGCACGCCTATCGTCAACTTGTTCAAGCATGATGCGCAGCCGATTCGCCTGGACGGCAAGCAGGATGAGTATCTGCTGTTGCCAGCGGGGCATGGCCTGGAGCACTGCGGCGTATTTTCAGTCGAAAGCGTCACCGGGTGGAGCCCCGGTGGTCTCGGCTACCAGGCCTATGTGCCGTTCGAATCGTTCGAGCACGACGCAAGCTTCGATGTGCCCAACAACCGTCCCTACTACAGCGTTCGCCAGCGACCGTCGTTATTGCATGGTGGACTCGACACCTGCCTGGCTTTTGCGGCTCGACACACCCAGCCCTATGAAACCTTGTCGATTGAGCTGATGTGCACCAATCAAAACCTGCCGCGCCAGCTCAAGCCGGGTGACATCGACCAACCGGGCGAGAACAGTCCTGAGGCGCTGGGCTTTCGCAATATCGGCCCTGTCACTCCCAGCTATGCGCCGCCGCTGAGCCGAGACTTCCTCTGGAAGCTGATCAGCAACATGTCGCTCAACTACCTATCGCTGGCGGACGTCAATGCGCTCAAGGTGATTCTCGAAACCTACGACTTCCCGCGCTATCACGACGAACAAACAGAAAAGGTCAGCAAGTGCCTGCTGGACGGGCTCAAGTCGATCAGGCACCAGCCTGTCGATCGGCTGCATCGGGGCTTGCCGGTCCGTGGCTTGCGCACGGAACTGACGATCGATCCACGGGGGTACATCGGCGAGGGCGACTTGTTCGTCTTTGCGTCGGTCCTCAACGAGTTTTTTGCACTTTATGCCAGCCTCAATTCGTTCCACGAATTGCGAGTGCATAGCACACAGGGAGAGGTGTACCAATGGACACCCCGCATGGGCCAGCAGCCGCTTCTATAAGCCTGCTGACGCGAAAAATACGTGAGTACACACTCTTCCAGGCCGTGTTACTGGTCATTGACCGGTTACGTGAGGCTCATCCCAATTTGGATGATGAAGCGCTGTATGAGCAATTGGAGTTCCAGGGGAACCCCGCCCTGGGGTTCCCCGGCAGCGACATCGATCGTGTGGAGTTCTTCGAGGAGCAGGGGCAGGTGCGGGCACGCCTGCGCTTGAACCTGATCGGTCTGGCAGGTTCGGGATCGCCGTTGCCGGCTTTTTATGGCGAACAGGCCTTGGGGGAGGAGGATGGCAATCCCACTCGCCATTTTCTCGACCTGTTCCACCATCGTCTTCAGCGACTGATGCTGCCTATCTGGCGTAAATACCGCTATTGCGCAAGCTTCCAAAGCGGCGCCAGGGACCCCTTTTCGGGGCAGCTGTTTGCGTTGATCGGCCTGGGTGGCGAGGAAATACGCAAGGCCAGCCAACTGAATTGGAAGCGTCTGCTGCCGTATCTCGGCCTGCTGAGCCTGAGAGCCCATTCTGCGGCGTTGATCGAAGCGGTTCTGCGTTACTACTTCAAGCATGCCCATCTGAATCTGGAGCAGTGCGTCGAGCGTCGTGTGGACATTCTGGGCGAGCAACACAATCGCCTGGGGCGCACCAACAGCCTGTTGGGCGGCAACCTGGTAATGGGGGAGCGGGTACGCGATCGCAGTGGCAAGTTCCGGATCCATGTGAGTGAACTGGACTGGCAGCGTTTCCACGAGTTCCTGCCCATCGGTGCCGGTTACCAGCCGTTGTGCTCACTGGTGCGATTCACCCTGCGCGATCCCCTCGAATATGACATTCGCCTGGTCCTGCGTCGGCAGGAAATACGTGAGTTGTGTATCGGCGAACAAAACACCTGCCGCCTGGGATGGACGAGTTGGCTGGGGCACGAACGCGCCGACGGCGTGGTCGTCCTCGGCAACCAGGCTCTTTAGGAATGGAAGGCATGATCAACGTAGACCTTCAGCAACTGATTCAAGCGTTGGACGCCGAAACCAGGGGTGACCTGGAGCGCTCGGCCGAACAATGCGTGGTGCGTGGTGCGCACAAGGTCGTAGTGGAAGACCTGATGCTGGGCCTGCTGGAGCGTCCGCAGAGTCTGCTTGCGCGGGCTTTGCAGGATGCCTGTATCAGCGTGAGTGAACTGAGCGCCGTCCTGCAACCACGGGGGGAGCACAATGCTTCACGCAATCCAGTGTTCGCGCCCGAACTGGTGCAATGGCTGCAGGATGCGCTGTTGGTGGCCAATCTTGAGTTGGGCCAGAGTCAGATCGGACAAGCGGCTTTGATCCTGGCGATGCTGCGTAACCCGCTTCGCTATGCAGGCAGTCCTTATCAAGCTTTGCTTGCCGGCATCAACGTGGACAGGCTCAAAGCCTTTGCATTGTCTCAACAGGTCCAGTCGAACGCCGGTCAGCCTGTCGCGCCAGCAGACTCCCTGCTGGACCGTTTCTGCCACAACCTGACACGGCAGGCCCGTGAGGGTAGCCTCGACCCGGTGCTGTGTCGGGACGGCGAGATCAGGCAGATGATTGATATCCTCGTTCGTCGTCGCAAGAACAACCCCATCGTGGTGGGCGAAGCGGGAGTGGGCAAGACCGCTGTCGTAGAGGGCCTGGCTTTGCGCATCGTGGCCGCGCAAGTACCGCCGGAGCTTGTCGACGTTGAGCTGCTGTCGCTGGACATGGGGCTGCTACAGGCGGGTGCCAGCCTGAAAGGTGAATTCGAGCGCCGTATCAAAGGCGTGATCGACGGCGTCAAGACATCGCCAAAACCCATCATCTTGTTCATCGACGAGGCCCATACCTTGATCGGTGCGGGCGGCAACGTCGGCGGTTGCGATGCGGCCAATCTGCTCAAACCGGCCTTGGCCCGCGGCGAATTGCGCACCATAGCGGCCACCACCTGGTCCGAGTACAAACAACATTTCGAGAAGGATCCGGCCCTGGCCCGTCGCTTCCAGCCGGTGCAACTGCTTGAGCCGACCGTTGACGAGGCGGTGACCATCCTGCGTGGCCTGGCGCGGGTCTACGCGAGCAGTCATGGCATCTACCTGCGCGATGATGCGGTGGTCGCGGCCGCACAACTGTCCGCCCGCTACTTGGCCGGCCGTCAATTACCGGACAAGGCCATCGATGTGCTCGATACCGCCTGTGCACGTGTGCGTATCAGTCTTGCCGCTGCGCCGCCTAGCCTCGAGCGATTGCGAGGCGAGCGGCTCGAAGGCGAGCGCCGATGCCAGGCGTTGCGGCGTGATGCACAGGCCGGGCTGTCGATCGATGTTCAGGCGCTGGAAACGTTGGAAGCACGCCTGGTTGTCGTCGAAAACGAGTGTCAGGTTCTGAACGCCCAATGGGAGGAGCAGCGCGTTCTTGCGCAACGCGTGCTGTCGTTGCGGCAGCAGTTGGGCGACGCACGGGAAACGACTGAGAATCAAAGTCAGGCTGTCGAAACCCTGGAAGCGGCATTGCGCGAAGCCCACGACAGGTTGGTGGCGGCACAAGTCCAGGCGCGTCTGGTCAGCTTTGAAGTCTGCCCGCGGCTGGTGGCCGAGGTGATCAACGCCTGGACGGGGATTCCGCTGGCGCAACTGGCCCGGGAGTACGACGAAAAAATTGCCAGATTCGCAACTGACTTGCGGGCACGCATTCGCGGGCAAGAGCAGGCTGTGCAGGTGCTTGATCGTGCGATGCGTATCGCCGCCGCCGGCCTGAACAAGCCCGACGCTCCAGTGGGTGTGTTCTTGCTAGTAGGGCCGAGTGGTGTCGGCAAGACCGAAACGGCACATGCGCTGGCCGACCTGTTGTATGGAGGTGAGCGCTTCATCAGCATTTTCAACATGGCAGAGTTCCAGGAGAAACACACCGTTTCCCGACTGATCGGTGCGCCACCGGGCTACGTCGGTTATGGCGAAGGCGGCATGTTGACCGAGGCCGTAAGGCAAAAGCCCTATTCGGTGCTGTTGCTCGATGAGGTCGAAAAAGCGGACCCGGAAGTGTTGAACCTGTTCTACCAAATCTTCGATAAGGGCTTGGCCAACGACGGGGAAGGGTGCGAAATCGATTTTCGCAACACGCTGATCCTGATGACGTCGAACCTGGGCAACGAGCGCATCAGCGAGCTGTGCGAAAACGGTGCGCAACCGAGTGCCGACCATCTTGAGCAAGTCCTTCGTCCGATACTCCGCGAGCACTTCAAGCCCGCGCTGCTGGCTCGCATGCGTGTGGTGCCGTACTACCCGGTCAGCGGACCGGTGATGCGCGAACTGGTGGAAATCAAACTCGATCGCCTGGGCGAGCGATTGCGTCGACGCCAACTCGGTTTCAGTTATTGCGAGCGCCTGGTGGACTACCTGGCCGAGCGCTGCACACGCAATGACAGTGGTGCGCGACTGATTGATCAACTGCTGGACCAGCACTTGGTGCCGTTAATGGCAGACCGGCTGCTCGCCGCCATGGCCACCGGGGAAGCGTTGCGGCAGGTACACGCCACCCTCGACGCCGACGCCGGCCTTGCTTGTGAATTCAACTGAGGTGTCCGCGATGTTCAAGCAAATCTCGCAACCGCTGTCTTATGCCGAAGCGCTCGTGGCGCAATTCTCAAGCCTTTCACAGGTGACGGACGGCGCTGTATTGATGGGAAATCTTATCCGCGGAGTCGCACTGCTCAGTGGCTGTGAACTGGCGCAAGCGTACGTGCTCGACGCCACCGGCACTCACCTGGAAATGAACGGCGAATGCCTGGATGGCCAGCTGCAGCTCGGTGATCGGAGCGATTCGCCCGCTGATTACCAGTCCGAGCATCTATTGCAGTTCGCCTTACGCCAGAACCGCGCCGTGTGCCTTGGCGCCTTGAGTGACAGCGGGCAAGGAACCGACTTTCTGCCACTTCGGAGCGCACCGTGGCAGTCGCTGCTTTGCGTGCCCCTGGTCAACTCGACAGGCGACGTCAAAGGCCTGGTGGTGTGTGCCAGCGCCCGGCACGTCGACTTGCAAGGGTTCGCTGAATCTCTCGGGCATCTGGGCGCATTCGCACTCGGCCAGTGGCTTGTGCTACGACGCCTGCAACCTCCTGCCAAAGAAAACTTGCCTGTCACGCCCCAGCTTCCAGCCTTCAATGGCCACGGAATGATTGGCAAGAGTTCGGCGATGCGCAAAACCTGTTTATTGATCGGCAAAGTACTGCACACCCCCTACACCGTGCTGTTGCGAGGCGAGACCGGTACGGGTAAGGAAGTGGCTGCTCGCGCTATTCACGAATGCGGTCCACGTCGGTCCAAGGCGTTCATCGTGCAGAACTGTGCGGCCGTTCCGGAGAATCTGCTGGAAAGCGAGTTGTTTGGATATCGCCGGGGGGCTTTCACCGGGGCCGATCGGGATCGCGCCGGACTGTTCGATGCCGCCAACGGAGGCACGCTGTTGCTCGATGAAATCGGCGACATGCCGTTGTCCCTCCAGGCCAAGTTGCTGCGGGTATTGCAGGAGGGTGAAATCCGCCCGTTGGGATCCAACGATACCCACAAGATTGATGTTCGCATCATTGCCGCGACCCATCGAGACCTGAAGAAATTGATGGAGGAAGGCAAGTTCCGCGAAGACCTGTATTACCGGCTCGCACAGTTTCCGATTCAGTTGCCCGCGTTGCGCCAGCGGGCGGGCGATATCATCGAACTAGCCCGGCACTTTGCCAAAAAGGCTTGCACATTGCTGCGGTGCGATCCGGTGCGCTGGTCAGACGCGGCGCTCGAACACCTGGCCGTCTACAGCTTTCCCGGAAACGTACGTGAACTCAAAAGCATCGTGGAAAGGGCGGTGGTGTTGTGCGGAGACGGCGAATTGCGGGTCGAGCATTTTTCGCTGCACATCGAACCTTTCTCCGACCGAGTGGGGCTTCGCGAACGACTCAAGCAGATCGAACGCAATCTCGTGATCGATTGCCTGCGCAAGAACGCCGGCAACAAGACGCGCGCCGCTCACGAACTTCGTCTGCCGCTGCGCACACTGGTCTACCGCCTCGGGCTCTTGAAGATTCAGCGCAGGGATTTCAAGGGCTAACCCCATTCCTGCCATTCGCACCGATACCTGTGGCCCTGTTATTCCTGGAGACCTTCTGATGTCTGTCCATTGCTGGCCAACGATCCTGTTGGCTTTCGTTGTGCTATCCGGCGTCGCTGGTTGCAGCGGCAATTACAAATTCAACGACGCCGGTTATCGCCCACTGGGTGATCCACAGGCGGTCCATCGCAACAAGTGACCATAGGGAGCCTCATAGATGGAACTTGTTTTCGAAATACTGCAAGCCAGCCAGTTCATCCCCACCCAGGTGTGCCGCAAGACCTTTGGGCCCGCTGGTGGCGTGATCGGGCGAGGCGAGGGTTGCGACTGGAGTATTCCTGATCGCCAGCGCTTGCTGTCCAAGCGTCATGCGCAGGTCAGCCTGCATGAGGGGGGCTTCTTCCTGACCGACACCAGTGGGAACGGTACGATCCTTCGTGAAAGTGGTATGTACCTGCCCAAAGGTGAGCCAGTACGTATCAAGGACGGAGACGCCTACATCATGGGCGATTTCGAAATTGGCGCACGACTGGTCACCGGTGCCGCGAGCAACGCCGCGCCAGCCAATGGCCCTATGTCGGGCGCAATACTCATTCCGGATGATGCCTTTCTCGATCTCGACCCGTTGAAGGCGCTGGATCAACGGGCTCGGGTCTGCCCTGACATCGACGAACTGATAAGTCCCATGGCCAAGCCGCTGGAAGTTTTCGCAAGTTCGGACTGCGCTCGCATCGACATGGAAAACCTGTTGTTGCCTGAGCTGGTCGAGGCGCCGGCTGAGCCAGGAGCTGCGCCTATCTTGCCATCGGAAGGGAGCGAACCCCCATCCGACGACTTTTGGAAGCGCTTCGGTGCCGCCCTGGACATGGACTTTAAGAGCTTGTCCAACGAGGTCCGCGAAGCCCTGGCGATCAAGGCTGCGGGGCTGCTCAAGCAAAGCGTCCAGGGCTTGCAACAGAGCTTGCGTACCCGTTCGGATTTGAAGAGCGAACTGCGCCTGGCCCAGACCCTCGTTCCCGATGGAGGAAAGAATCCGCTGAAGCTGGCCGAAGATGTCCGTCATGCCCTGCGGATGCTGCTGCAGCCGGACAAGCCTGCCGGATTGCCGGCCGATCGGGCGATTGCCCGCGCATTCCATGACCTGCAAGCGCATCAAGTGGCCTTGCTCGGCGCCAGCCGCGCCGCTGTGCGCGCAACACTCGAAGAGTTTTCACCCAGGCAGCTGATTGTTCGCCTGGAGCGCGAGTACAAGCCGTTGGTCAGCACGTCGGGCCGCTACTGGAGGGCTTATGGTCGTTATCACCACGCCCTGAGCCAGGACGACGAATGGGCCGAGCGCCTCCTGGCCCGCGACTTCGCCCGAGCCTACGAAGAACAGGTGCGGTTGATCAGCACCCTGCAAACCGATTGCCACGGATGACGAACATGTCTCGCTGCATGATGCTCTTGTTCAAGACCTTGATAGTGCTTGCCACAACATTGCTGTTGGCCGGTTGCACCGCGCTGTCGCCTTTCTCTACGAAGACCAAGCTCAACCTCACGCTGACCGCCACTGACCGACTCAACCCGGACCTCAATGGCAGGCCCTCGCCAGTGGTGGTGCGATTGTTCGAACTCAAGCACCCGGTGGCTTTCGAGAGCGCGGACTTCTTCAGCTTGTATGAACGGGCCAGGCAAGCACTGTCGCCCGACCTGGTTTCCAGCGAAGAGTTGGAACTGCGCCCGGGCGAGACCGTTGCGCTCAGGCTCGAAATCGCGCGGGGCGGCCGCTACGTCGGTGTGCTCGCAGCCTACCGCGACTTGCCACATAGCCAATGGCGCTACACGTTACCTGTTGCGGTGGCACGGCTGAGCGAAGCGAACCTGACCTTGGATCAGGATGGGATCGTCAACACCTTCGAAAGACCGACCGGGGCGGGTGATCAATGAATCACGACAAAGTCATCTGGCAGGAAGGCATGCTGCTGCGCCCGCAGCATCTACAGCATAACGACCGCTACCTAGATCATCAGTTGAAGGTCCGCACCCGCTTGCTGGCCAGTCATGTCTGGGGTTTCCTCGAACTGGAAATTGATTCGCAGTTTTTCAACATGGGGCGTTTGGTGGTGAGCCGGGCATCAGGCATTTTGCCGGATGGCAGTCTGTTCGAGTTGGCTGGCAACGCCGAGCCCCTGGTCCTCGAGGTGCCGGCCAACACCTGCAGTACGCCCATCTACCTTGCCTTGCCATTGGTGACGGGCAATCACATCGAGTCCCGTCGCCTGGAGCAGTCCGACGTTCTGGCACGCTACACCCTTTATGAGACGCAGGTTGCAGATTCCAATGCTGGAGAGAACAGCTGGCACCCGGTCAGTTGTGGCCGTCCGGACCTGCGCCTGCTGTTGGGCGAGCAGCAGAGCGACCAAGCGTTTGTGAAGCTCAAGCTCTGCGAGGTGCTCGACACCAGCCCGGATGGGGTGATCAGACTCGATCCGGATTTTGTACCGACGTTCCTCCAAGTGGGCTCATCCCATTACCTGTTGTCGTGTCTCAAGGAGGTCATCGGCATGCTTGCACATCGGGGTGACAGCCTTGCCGAGCGAGTCGGTTCGAATGGCAAGGCGGGTGGGGCGCAGGTCGGGGATTTCATGATGCTCCAGCTGATCAATCGTACCGAACTGTTGCTGCGTCATTACCTGGACCTCGAGCAGGCGCATCCGGAAGCGCTTTATCGCGCGTTCCTGGCGTTGTTGGGTGACCTGGCGGCGTTCTCCAGCGATGGCAAGCGCCCGCCACTCGGCAATCGCTACCAGCACAGTGACCAGGGCAATTGCTTTCGAGGCCTCATGCAGGGGATCCGCCAGGTCCTGTCGATGGTGCTCGAACAGCATGCGATCGAACTGCAATTGCAGGCGCGCCAATACGGCATCCTCGTTTCGCCGGTGCAGGACCTTTCGCTATTGGATTCGGCATCGTTCGTACTGGCGGCCAGCGCCCACTGCGACGGCGAAGAACTGCGCCAGCGCTTGCCTTCTCATCTCAAGATCGGTCCGGTGGAGCGCATCCGTCAATTGGTCAACCTGCATTTGCCGGGCATCAAGATCAGGCCGATACCCGTGGCGCCGCGGCAGATCGCGTTCCACGCCAACAAAACGTATTTCCTCCTCGAACCCGGTTCCGAAGATGTGGCTCAGCTCAAGCGCTCGGCAGGCTTTGCATTCCACGTTTCCGGGGACTTCGCCGAGCTGGAACTGAACTTCTGGGCCATCAGGAATTGACCGAAATGGATAAGGAACATCCTCAGGACGAAATGACCATCCTGCTCGACCACCATGGGCAGCGCCCTGCCACAGGGCCATTGACGGATGCGGCTGTGCCACCCTGCATCGAACAATTGCAGGAGCGAATGATCTACGCCGCACACTTGTCGCCGCCCGGGTCGTTCGATATCAGTCTCAATCCTTTGGTCACCGCCGCTTTTGGCTTGCTGTCGCAAGTAATGGACCTCAAGTACGGACGCGAACGTGGGAATTTGCCCACCCTCAAGCAGGAATTGACCTGCGGCCTGGAGCAGTTCGAAGCCCGTGCCTTACAGGGCGGCGTCGAGAGCAGTCAGTTGATGGCTGCTCGCTACGTGCTGTGCACGGTGATAGACGAGACGATCGTCACCACGCCGTGGGGGCTGGCAAGCGAGTGGTCGAAAATAAGCCTATTGAGCTCGTTCCACGGTGAAACCTTTGGCGGTGAAAAGGTTTTCCAATTGCTTGATCGTTTGTCCAAGGACCCGGTCAAGCACCTACCCATGCTCGAATTGCTGTACCTGTGCCTGTCTCTCGGCTTCGAAGGTAAATATCGAGTTCAGACCCGCGGTGCGCTTGAACTTGAAGGTATTCGAGACGCCTTGTACCGGTTGATCCGCCAGGTACAGGGTGACCCTCCCCGCGAGCTGTCAGCTCGACGGGAAAATATTGAGCCTGTGCGTCAAAGCCCGGTGCGCGTTGTCCCGGCGTGGACGGTGCTGGCTTTCACGTTGGCCTGTCTGGGGGTGATGTATTCAAGCTTTGCCTGGGTTTTGAACGGTCAACGCGAGAGCGTCCTGCAACCTTATCAAATGCTGGAATCGGTCACCGCCCAGCCACTGCCATAAACAGGGAAGTGTCATGAAATTGCTTTTCAGGAAAGCCGTGGCGAGGATGCAGCAGACCTGGGTCTGGACGCTGCTATCGGTTCTTTGCATGACGTTGCTGGTGTGGTTCATCGGGCCTCTGCTGGCGGTCAATGACTACAAATTCTGGGCAAGTCCGACGGCCCGCTTGCTGACGATCAGTGTGTTGCTGTTGGGCTGGGGTCTGGGCATGGTTTTCGTCAGTGGACGGAAATTCGACGGTGATCGTCCCCAAGCAAGCGAGGGGGATCAGTCTCCCTTGGTGCGCCTGGCCAGGATTGCTGAGGAACAGCGTGAGCTGCGCGTGCGGTTCGGGGGGGCGTTGAAAACACTCAGGCACTCAAGCCTGTATCCCGGCCGTAGCGAGCGCTGGCGCGACGAGTTGCCTTGGTACCTGATGATGGGACCGCCTGCCAGCGGCAAGACCCGTTTGTTGGAGTGTTCGGGCCTGGAGCGGTCGCTCGGCGGGCTGGAGCGCAAAGCGGTCGGTGATGTGCCGGGTACCCGGCATTGCGACTGGTATTTTGCCGAGAACGCGGTGCTTATCGACACCGCCGGACATTACCTGTACCAGGTGGACAGAGACGTCGATGGCGGCGCTTGGCCCTTGTTGCTCAAACTTTTACGCAAGCGCCGCCGTCATCGTCCCTTGAGCGGTGTGCTGGTGACGATTCCGACGGAGGTCTTGCTGGGCAGCGAAGACGGACTCACTACGCTGGCCTGCCAGATCCGCGGACGGTTGCAAGAAATGCAACGACGGTTGCAGGTCGATCTACCGATTTATCTCATCCTGAGCAAAGCGGACTGCGTGCCGGGTTTCAACGAGTTCTTCGATTCGCTGACGCGCGAGGAGAGCGACCAGGTGTTGGGGGCGAGCTTCAATCGCGACCTGCGCGGTAACGATGTAAGCGCAGTGCGCGCCGAGTTTGAAGAGTTGCTGCGTCGACTCAACAGCCAGGTGACTATGCGCATGCATCAGGAGCGCGATCTGCGGCGCCGTAGCCGCATCCTCGAGTTTCCCTACCAACTGGGGAATATCAGCGCCAACCTGTGCCAACTGGTCGAGATGGCATTCACCGCCGAGGCTTGCCATCTGCGCGGCTTCTACTTGACCTGTGCGTTGCAGCCGCACCGGCCAACGGACCCGAACGGTTTGCAGGGGGAAGCGAGTGTTCGCGCCAGCAGTGTCTCGCACGATAGGCGCTCACGGCGTACCCATCAGTTGCTCAGTCGAGTGATCTTTCCTGAAGCTGATCTGGCCTGTCTCGATCAGCGTGAGCGCCGTCTCATCCGTTGGCGCCACCGAGCGCTCTATCTCGGTGCGCTGACCACTCTGGGTCTGTTTGGCTTGTTGTGGGCCAATGCCTTCTCGGCCAACCATGAGCGCTTGGAACAGCTACGCACATTGGCCCAGCGCTGGGATCAGCAACAATCCACCCAGGCGGATGATGGTTGGAAAGCGATGCTTGAATCGCTCGATACCCGCTTTGAGGCCACTGGGGTTTTTTCGTCCGGCGGTTCGATGCCGCTGTATGAGCGTGTCGGTCTTTACCAGGGTGAAACAAGCAACCCGGTAGTGGTTGACGCCTACAGGCGTGAGTTGCAGGTCCAACTGCTGCCGCGGGTTGCGCAGACGCTGCAAGCGCACATCCACGCTAACTGGAAGGACCGTGAGCAACTGCTCAACAGCCTGCGTGCTTACTTGATGTTGAACCTGCAAGAGCGTCGCGACAGCGAGTGGCTGAAGAACTGTATGGCCAGCGATTGGTCCCGGCGTTACGCCGGCAACCCTGCGCAGCAACAACGACTGAATGCGCATTTCGAACGTCTGCTGGAGCAACCCTTCACCTATGCACTGGACGAGCTGTTGGTGGCGCAGGCTAGGGAAGTTTTGCGCAGCGAATCCCTGGCCACGGTTGTTTATCGAATGTTGCGCGAACAGGCCGGCCATCTGCAGCAATACCGACTTAGTCAGCATTTGGGGCCCCAGGGTACGCTGTTGGTCGGCACCGGTCAGGTCATCCCGGGTTTCTATACTCGTGAAGGCTACGAGCAATATTTTGCGACCCATGGCTCGGTGCTGGTGACTGGATTGCTGCGGGACAACTGGGTACTGGGCGAAAGCGCGGGCCTCAGCGGTATGGATATGCAGCGTCTGATGGTAGAGCTGGAGCAACTGTACTTTCGTGACTATGCCGACCACTGGAGCGAAGCGGTCGGCCTGGTGGCTTTGCACACGATCAGTGATGCGGGCGAGGGGGCCCGACAACTGGCAGGGTTGACCTCGGCTCATTCGCCGATCTTGCAACTGTTGGTGCAAGTGCGCGAAAACACCCAAATCCGGGGCGCTGCGGAGCATATCGACGAACTGACGCAAACGTCGGGGAAAGGCGTTGCGGCGGTGGCGAAGCTGGCCGCTGTAGCCGGGGATATCGAAAGAAGGCCGGAGACCGCGCAAAAAACCCTGCAGCGGCGTTTTGAGGCGCTGCATCGCCTGCTGGACCCGGATAACGGTCCCAGCGCTGATCTGATCCAGGCCTTGCGCGCCGTCGACGAAGTGCAACTGCAACTGGCGAGCCTGGCCCGGGCCAGTGCTCCAGAGCATGCCGCGTTCGAACTGGCCAAGAGCCGCATGGGGGGCCAGCGCGATGCGTTGAGCGATCTGCGCAATGCGTCCGCGCGTTTGCCTCGTCCGGTCAGCGTTTGGTTCAACGGATTGGCTGAAGACACCTGGCGCTTGGTGCTTAACGACTCGTACCGTTACCTGAACCAGCGTTATCAGAGTGAGCTGTACAGTTTCTATGGCTCGGCGATCGATAAGCGGTACCCGTTCAGTGCCCACAGCGCCAGCGACGTTGCACTCAATGACTTCCGGGCGTTCTTCAAGGATCAGGGCATCGTCGAGGGATTCTTCGAAAGCTACATCCGGCCCTTTGTCAGCGGACATCCAGGGCACTATCGCCTGCGCAGCATTGACGGCCAGAGCTTGTCGGTGTCCAGGGCCTATCTCCACCAGATGACGACAGCACACACCATTCGCCAGAGTTTCTTTGCCGAAGACCCGGCCGAACCGCAAGTGCAATTCAGGCTCGAGCCCTACACCTTGGATCCTGCGGTAAGTCGGTCCGAATTTCGCTTCGGTGACAAGGTGCTGGAGTATCGTCACGGTCCGATCCTGCCCATGGCGTTTACCTGGCCAAGCGACGCGCAAAACGGTCGCACGGCGTTGGTACTGGACAGAATGACCGGCCGCGGGCTTGGCATCGAGAAAAATACCGGGCCGTGGTCTTTGTTCCGCTTGTTCGACCTGATGCAGAGCGAGTACATCACCGGGCGCGATGTACGGGTGCTCAAGGCGGATCTGGGTGGGCTGCGGGCCAACTATCTGTTGACCAGCCAACGCACGCCGAACCCGTTTGATATGGGCGTGCTACGCACATTCCGTATGCCGGCGCAGCTCTGATGCAGGGTGTTGCTCCCTGGCGCAGCGCTGCACGCACCGACTCCGGCAAGGTCCGACCCCGCAACGAGGACGCTTTCCTGGAATGCCCTCATTGGGGGCTCTGGGCGGTCGCCGATGGGATGGGTGGGCATTCGGGCGGTGATATCGCCAGTCAGTTGATCGTGGCCAGTCTTGCGCAGCTACCACCGCACCAAGGCCTGGAAGACCGCGTGAGAGCGGTGCGCCAGTGCCTGCGCTGGACTAACCGTCGGCTGAGTCAGGAACTGACCGTCACTGAAGATCATTCCGGCGTCATGGGCAGCACCGTGGTAGCACTGTTGCTGGAAGGTGCTCGTGGGGTCTGCATCTGGGCGGGCGACAGCCGTTGCTACCTGTGGCGTGGCCGGTGCTTGTATCAATTGTCCAGGGACCATTCGTTGCAACGACAACTGATGGAAACGCAGCGCCTCAGTCTCGACGAAGCCCGTACCCATCCGGCAGCCAAGGCTCTGACCCGTGCAGTGGGGGCCGCGCACGAGCTGTCGCTGGAGGTGTTGGAACTCAGTGTCCATCCAGGCGATACGTTTTTGTTGTGCAGTGATGGCTTGTACCAGGATCTGAGTGGCGAAGCGTTGGGTAATGCGTTGAACCTGGCGTCACCGCGCAAGGTGCTGGACCGCCTTTTCCAGGACGCGTTACGCGGGCCGGCGCGGGATAACCTCACGGCTGTGGTGATCCGTCAGTGAATGAGGAGAGTTATCGGGCCACCGGTTGCACTTCTTCCAGCGCGCAATCCTTTGAGAGCCTGCGCTCAGTCGATGTCAGGGAAGTACAGGATCTACTTGCAGGGCGCTATCGTCTCGAACGCTTGCTCGGTGCCGGCGGGATGGGAGTGGTGTACCGCGCAAGGGACCTGCTGCACGAACAATTCGGCGATCCGCAGCCGTACATCGCGCTGAAGATGCTCCGGCAGGCGTTCAGCGAGTCCTGCGATGCGAGTGCGCTGCTTTACAGCGAATTCGCCTTGACCCGGCACCTGCGGCATCCGAACGTGCTGCGCCCCTATACCTTCGATGTGGACGTCGGCTGTGGGCAAGCCTTCATCACGATGGAGCTGATGCACGGCCTGACACTCGACCAACTGCTTTGCGAACGTCCCCTGGGCCTGCCTTGGCATGAGATGCGTGCCATCGCTGTGCCTCTGCTCGATGCCTTGGCCTATGCCCATGGTCGTGGGGTGCTGCACGGTGATCTGAAACCCAGCAACGTCATGCTCAACGGTGGCGATGTGCGTCTATTTGATTTCGGGTTGGGCGTTGCCGAGGAGGGACCGTTGAAGGATCTGCCGAGTTTGAATCGCCAGCGCCTCAATGCCTGGACGCCCGGCTATGCGGCCCCGGAGTTGCTCGAAGGTTCGCCTTTGTCCCAAAAGGCCGATGTCTATGGCGCGGCTTGCCTGTTGTATGAGTTGGCAAGCGGCAAGCATCCATTTCGCCGCTTACCCTCCACCCAGGCTCGCGACGCGGGGCTGGAGCGTGAACTCAAGCCCCCGCGCGATCTGCCCAGGCGTTGTTGGAGGGCGCTGCGTTTGGCACTGGCGTTTGATCCCAGGCAGCGCAGCATCGATGCGCAACAGCTACGAGACGCTCTGGCTAGCGTGTCGTCCTGGTGGTGAGGGCGGTGGGCGTCACGGCAACTCCAACCCGCCGCCTGCCTTGTGCAGTTTCCTCAGGTGCTCGCCGATTTCCTTGACGTTGGCCTCGCTCGCGGCAATTTCGGCCGCACGTTTTGGCTCAAGCAAAGCGCGGACTTCTTTATCCAGGTCTCCGGTCAGCGTCTGGAGTTGCTTCTGGCGCACACTGCTTTCCGATTCCAGTCGCTGCCATTCGCTGGGTTGCGGCAACCCGTAACCGCTGCTGCCCAGCAACTCGGCAGGGCGGCTCAGGAAACCGCTGTTGGCCAGGATCTGTTGCAAGGTGGCGTTGGCCTTTTCCATGCCGCCGTTCTGCAATTCACGGGCACCGAGGTAGCGTTGTTTGACCTCGTCCTGGGCCAGCAACAGTTGTCGGCGATAGCTGGCCTGTTCCAGTAACAGCAACGCCGCGCTGGTGCGCAGGTCGGCCTGTTCGAACCAGGTACGGCGTTCGGCGGCGTCCAGGGCCAGCCAGTCTTCCACCGTTTGTTGCGGGATGGGCAAGTGCTTGCGCAGTACGTCGAACATGGCTTGGTAGCGGTCGCGGAACGAGTCGAAGCGGTAGCCCAAGCGCAAGGCTTCCTTGGGGGCGTCGAGCACGCTGGTGTCGGCCAGGCCGCGGCCCTTGAGCACTTCCAGCAAGCCGTTAGGCATGATGCTGTCCAGGCCCTTGAGTTGCGTGTTGTTGCTGCCGCTGCGCAGCAGTTTCAAGCTTTCCACCGCGCAGTTATTGGACAGGAAGTAGTAGTTGCCGTCATAGCTCCAGTGCATTTCGGCGGCGTGTTCGACGGTTTCCTCGATCTCGGTGCGCGACAGGTTCAACGGCACGGACGCCAGGCTGCGCAGTTCGGTCTTGGTGTACTCGTCGATCACCTGGGACAGCGGCAGCACGAACAGCCGCGACGGGTATTTGCCGACCAGGCCATCCCAGCTCGACAGCTGCACATCGCCCACGAACGCGCGGTACGACAGCACCAGGTGCTGGTCCAGGTCTAAACGGCAATCCGGTCCACGCGGGCGGCCCGGAGCGCAGATCACCAGTCGAAGCATGCTGTGGCCCCAGCGGCTGACCCAGTTCTGGTTGGCTTCGGCCAGCAGGTAGTCGATGGCGTAGACCCGCTCGGGGTCGACCTTGCCCAGTGGGGTCTTGGCGAAATCATTGCCGGCGTTCAGGAAGGCGAACGACTGGGCGCAAGTGTCCTTGGCGGCGGGTGCCCAGCCGAAGTGTTCCTGGTAATAGCGGTAAAGCGCGGGACGTCGGCAAGCGTAGCTCGGGTCGAGGAGAAAGTACTCCATGTTGACCGCGACGAATTCCTTGGGGCTGCTGGTCTCGTAGAGATCGGGGCTACGGGCGACCTGGCGGTTATGTTGTTCGCGCTCCCCACGGCGGCCGACGTACTGGGGCCAGCCGGCGAGGTCCAGCAAACGAGGGTCGTCGCTGAGGGTAAAGCGTCGATCGTTCTGGCCTCGGCATTCATCGGGCAGGCCGATCAGCCCGGCGCTGCCTTGACGTCGGGTGCAGCGCTGGATCAGCACGCGTTCGGCATCCGGCCATAAACGCGAGCGGTCATAGATGTGGGTCAGTTCATGCAGGACGGTGGCGAGCATTTCCCGCCGGACGGTGCCGTGGGGGCGCTGGGTTTTCTGTTTGGCAGCGCTGCCGTCAGTGAGACTGTCGAGCAGGTTGCGGTTGAGGTCCAGCTGCGACACCAACGAGGCTTGGCCGTAGGCGTTGGCGGGCATCTGGTCGGTCCAGCCGACATCGATGCGCCGGTCCAGCCGTTCGATGAAGCGCGGCGGCAGGGCCTGCATGGCTTCATCGAGCAGTGCCTGGCTGGCCTGTTGTTGCGCCGGGCTCAGCCCTTCGCTGTTGAGGTGCAGTTGCAGGCCGGCCTGGGCGGTGCTGCCCATCAGCAGCACCAGGCCGGCCGTCAGCCAGGCGGCAAGCCGCCTCACAATGCGAGGATGGCTTCGGCAAGCACCTGATCACTGGCATCACGTGCTTCTGGTACACGGGTGCGCAAGGTGTCGAAGGCGGCTTCGAGGTGAGCGCCACGAATTTCACCGTTACTGGCGACGAAACTGGCGGCGTCGTCATGGGCTTCGCGGACGATCTTCGAATCGCGGATGGATGTCGTGGTGTCGGAAGTGAAATCAATCGTGCGCTGGGAAGCGCGAACGATGATGTTACTGGTGGCTACCAGGGTATGTGCCTGGGCCACATCGGCCAACACCAGCAGGCCTAAGGCGGCAGCAATCAGCGGGCTACGCATGGAACGACTCCGGAAAAATATGGATAACTATTGGACGAGAATTGCCTGTGCCAGTTCAAGGTCGCTGGCGTGAAGTTTTGGCTGGGTGCGGCGCAGATAATCCAGCGCCGACTCCAACTGTGCGCCTCGCAACTGTCCATCGCTGGCAACGAATGCCGCAGCATCATCGCGAGCGGCGACGAGCAGTTTATGGTCGAAGGGCGCGGAGGTCACCATGCTTGTGGCGTAACCGCTGGCGACTACGAGTTGAGTGGACGTGTCGAAGGCATATGCCGGGACTGACCCACCAAAAGCCAGGAGAAAGACAAGGAGCGGAGCTGGGTAAAAACGCATGGGGCTCGACGGTTGATAGCGAGCCTGAAGGCTAGCGCAAAGCGCCAGCCCAGAGCCAGGGCTGAAACATCGGTACACGCCTTGGGTGCCGATATTTCATCTTCCGTCAGATCACCAGAATGGCTTGCGCCAGTTGTGCATCGGTGGCGTTCAGTTGTGGCGCCTGCTGACGGATGTAATCCAGGGCGCTTTCCAGTTTCACGCCACGGATGGCGCCTTCGCTGGCCACGAAGCTGGCGGCGTCATCACGGGCCGCCTGGACGATCTTGTTGTCACGCAGCGACGAGGTGGCATCAGACGACGCATCGGACGTGGCCTTGAGCGCGCCGACGACAGCGTCCGTGGTCACGATAAAGCTGCTGGCGCTGGATTGGGCGGCGACGGCCAGCAAGGCAGCTGCGCTGAGCAGGCGAAGACGGATCATGGGGAAACTCCTTGGATGATGAGATGTACCGGTGCGCGTAGCAGGAAGAGGAGGCGCATGCGGGACTTGCGGTACGGGTTCGCCTCGATAGTAAGGCAGAACGAGTCGGTTGGCAGCCTTGGGCGTACCCGGGCGTTGAGTTATCGCACGGTCGATAAACTGTACTGGTGACTGGTTAATATTTTGAAAACTGTTATGTCCGCAAGAATGAGGTGAAAATTTGACCCTTGAAACGACAAGACCCGTCGCGGTTTCCCGCGACGGGTCTTGTTTGTTCAATTCGGTGCTGGCAGTGGACCCGGTGGGTCAGGGCCAGCGAGCCTGAGTTAGCGCCAGAACGGCTTGCTCAGCTCTTCGTAGCGTTGTGCTTCGCTGATACCGGCGTCGGCCAGCAGACGCGAATCCAGGCGAGCCAGTTGATGGCGGCTGGAGATGCGGCGCTGCCACAGCATCAGGTTAGCGATCACACGCAGAGGCAGGGAAGCCTGGTTTTTTTCAGCTTTGTCTTCGAAAAACAGCTCGGAACTGAGTGTACGTTCCATGGTTGACATCCTTCCGCTTGTGGCGGGATTAGGTAGTGGTTTAACTGGTGCCCATGATCCTCTCGTTTGGCCAGTCTCTCTAGATACAGTTCATCTGTATTGTGAGAGACCAGTTAACTGTTAAAGGGGGGTGTACTGGTCGATATTGAGGCAACTGTACCTGTCAGCACTGAAATGGTGCGATTTTTGACCGAGAGTACTGCTGAGTAGGAAAAGACTGTAAGAAAACACCGGTACAGCAGTACAGTTTTTGTCATTGAAGAGGCTTGTTGGAAGGCCACTGCAAAACTGTATTTGCCCTACCGGTGGTCCAGCTGTATCAAACCGCGAGCATGCGCCCGGTTTCTTCCAGGTTCATGTGCCAGCTCAACGCTTCGCGAAGAACGTGTGGGGTATGTCCACCCAAGGCGCATGCGGCTTCGAAATAATCATTCAAGGCCTGGCGATAGGAAGGGTGCACACAATTGTCGATGACGGCCCGGGCCCGCTCCCGTGGCGCCAGGCCCCGCAGGTCGGCGAGGCCGACTTCGGTGACCAGGATGTCGACATCATGTTCGGTGTGGTCCACATGGCTGACCATCGGCACTACGCTGGAAATCGCGCCGCCCTTGGCAATCGATTTGGTCACGAAGATCGCCAGGTGCGCATTGCGCGCGAAGTCCCCCGAGCCCCCGATGCCGTTCATCATTCGCGTGCCGCAGACGTGGGTGGAGTTGACGTTGCCGTACAGGTCGAACTCCAGCGCCGTGTTGATGGCAATGATGCCCAGGCGCCGCACCACTTCAGGGTGGTTGGAGATTTCCTGTGGGCGCAGCACCAGTTTGTCCTTATACCTTTCCAGGTTGCCGAAGACGTCGGCATTGCGGCGGCTCGACAGGGTGATGGAGCTGCCGGAGGCGAAACTCAGCTTGCCCGCATCGATCAGGTCGAATGTCGAGTCCTGCAGGACCTCGGAGTACATGGTCAGGTCTTCGAACGGGGACGCGATCAACCCACACATGACGGCGTTGGCAATGTTGCCGATACCTGCCTGCAGCGGCCCAAGCTTGTTGGTCATGCGCCCGGCCGCGACTTCTTGCTTGAGGAAGTCGATCAAGTGATCGGCAATCGCCTGGGTCTCGCTGTCCGGTGGGATGACGGTGGACGGCGAATCCGCTTGTTGAGTGATGACGATGGCGGCGATCTTTTCCGGCGGGATCGGGATGGCGGTACTGCCAATGCGGTCGTCAGCCTTCACCAGGGGGATGGGCGTGCGAGTCGGCCGGTAGGTCGGTATATAGATGTCGTGCAACCCCTCCAGGTTGGGGTTGTGGGCCAGGTTGATCTCAACGATCACCTGCTTGGCGAAGATGGCGAAACTGGCCGAGTTACCCACGGAAGTGGTGGGCACGATATGACCCTGTTCGGTAATGGCTACTGCTTCAATCACGGCGATGTCGGGCAGCTTGAGCTGCGCGTTGCGCATTTGCTCTACGGTTTCCGAGAGATGCTGGTCGATGAACATCACCTCGCCAGCGTTGATTGCCTTGCGCAGCGTGCTGTCGACCTGGAAGGGCATGCGCCTGGCCAATACGCCGGCCTCGGTCAGTTGCTTGTCCAGGTCATTGCCCAGGCTGGCGCCGGTCATCAGGCTGATTTTCAGCGGGGTGATCTTGGCGCGTTCAGCCAAGGCATGAGGCACCGCTTTCGCCTCACCGGCGCGGGTGAAACCGCTCATGCCGACGGTCATGCCGTCCTCGATCAGCAAGGCTGCTTCGGCAGCGCTCATTACCTTATTCAACAAAGAGGGGAGGCGGATGCGATCACGGTACATAGGTCATTGTCTCGGGCTGGAAGCAAGATGCGCAGTCTAGTGAATTCGCGCTATGCCCGACCCGCTACATAAGTCGCATTTAAGGCGTCTATTACGGGCGTTTCAGGCAAAACATTGTTACCGGATCGGTAATATTTTGCCTTGATACAAATCAAAACGCCCCGACAAGTCGGGGCGTTGTTGATCAAGCAATGGAACATTATTCCACGGCTTTGACCATGTCTTCGATAACCTTCTTGGCGTCACCAAACACCATCATGGTCTTGTCGAGGTAGAACAATTCATTGTCCAGGCCCGCGTAGCCGCTGGCCATCGAGCGCTTGTTGACGATGATGGTCTTGGCCTTGAAGGCTTCCAGGATCGGCATGCCGGCGATTGGCGACTTCGGATCGTTCTTCGCCGCCGGGTTGACCACGTCGTTGGCGCCCAGCACCAGCACCACGTCGGCCTGGCCGAACTCGGAGTTGATGTCTTCCATCTCGAACACCTGGTCGTAAGGCACCTCGGCCTCGGCCAGCAAGACGTTCATGTGCCCAGGCATACGCCCGGCCACCGGGTGGATCGCGTATTTAACGGTCACGCCGTGGTGGGTCAGCTTCTCGGTCAGCTCTTTCAAGGCGTGCTGCGCCCGCGCCACTGCCAGGCCATAGCCCGGCACGATGATCACGGTGTCGGCGTTGGTCAGCAGGAAGGTCGCATCGTCAGCCGAACCGGACTTCACCGGACGGGCTTCTTTCGATCCGGCAGGGCCTGCCGCATCTGCCGTGTTGCCGAAACCGCCCAGCAGCACGTTGAAGAACGAACGGTTCATCGCCTTGCACATGATGTACGAGAGGATCGCACCGCTCGAGCCCACCAGGGAGCCGGCGATGATCAGCATCGAGTTGTTCAGCGAGAAGCCGATCCCCGCCGCTGCCCAGCCGGAATAACTGTTGAGCATCGACACCACCACCGGCATGTCCGCGCCGCCGATCGGGATGATGATCAGCACGCCCAGGACGAAGGCCAGGGCAAGCATCAAGGCGAATGCGCCGAAGTTGCCCGTCATCATGAAGGTGACGCCCAGGCCCAGGGTCGCCAGACCCAGGATCAGGTTGAGCTTGTGCTGACCACCGAACTGTACTGGCGCGCCTTGGAACAGGCGGAACTTGTACTTGCCCGAGAGCTTGCCAAAGGCGATCACCGAACCGGAGAAGGTGATGGCACCAATGGCTGCGCCGAGGAACAGCTCCAGACGGTTACCGGCCGGGATGGAGTCGCCCAATTGCTTGACGATGCCCAGGGACTGCGGCTCGACGACAGCGGCGATAGCGATGAAGACCGCCGCCAGGCCGATCATGCTGTGCATGAACGCCACCAGCTCCGGCATCTTGGTCATCTCGACGCGCTTGGCCATGATCGAGCCCGCGGTGCCGCCGATCAGCAGGCCGACGATGACATAACCGATGCCTGCGGTGGCGAGCTCAGCCCCCAGCTTATAAATGAGGCCCACGGTAGTCGCGATGGCCAGTGCCATGCCGAGCATGCCGAACAGGTTGCCGCGACGGGACGTGGTCGGGTGCGACAGGCCTTTGAGGGCTTGGATGAAGCAGATGGACGCGATCAGGTAGAGCGTCGTTACCAGGTTCATGCTCATTACTTGGGCGCCTCTTCTTTTACGGCTTTCGGGGCTTTTTTCTTGAACATCTCAAGCATGCGGCGCGTCACCAGGAAGCCACCGAACACGTTCACCGCCGCCAGGGCCACGGCCAGCGTGCCCATGGTCTTGCCCAGCGGTGTTACGGTCAGCGCGGCAGCGAGCATGGCGCCGACGATCACGATGGCCGAAATGGCGTTGGTCACGGCCATCAAGGGTGTGTGCAATGCGGGTGTAACGTTCCAGACCACGTGGTAACCGACATAAATCGCCAGCACGAAGATGATCAGGTTGTAGATACCGGGGGAGATGAGCTCTTCCATTGTCTGAATCCCTGCTTAGGCGTTTTTGCGGATGACCTGGCCGTCGCGGCACATCAGGCACGCGGCGACGATGTCGTCTTCAAGGTTCACGTCGAACTGACCTTCCTTGGTGAAGACCAGCTTCAGGAAGTCCAGCAGGTTGCGGGCATACAGCGCCGAAGCGTCAGCGGCGACTTCACCGGCCAGGTTGGTCGGGCCGACGATGGTCACGCCGTTCGCGACAACCACTTGGTCGGCCACGGTCAGCGGGCAGTTGCCGCCTTGGGCCGCCGCGAGGTCGATGACCACCGAGCCGGGTTTCATCTGCGCAACGGTTTCGGCGCTCAGCAAGGTCGGTGCCTTGCGGCCGGGAATCAATGCAGTGGTGATGACGATATCCGCCTGCTTGGCGCGCTCATGCACGGCCTGGGCCTGGCGCTGCATCCAGCTGGCAGGCATGGGGCGCGCGTAACCACCGACACCGACGGCGCACTCGCGCTCTTCATCGGTTTCGTAAGGCACGTCGACGAACTTGGCGCCCAGGGATTCGATTTGTTCCTTCACGGCCGGACGCACGTCCGACGCCTCGATCACCGCACCCAGGCGCTTGGCCGTGGCAATGGCCTGCAAACCGGCCACGCCCGCGCCGAGAATCAGCACGCGCGCCGCTTTCACGGTGCCCGCCGCCGTCATCAGCATCGGCATGAAGCGAGGGTAGTAGTGGGCGGCCAGCAGCACAGCTTTGTAGCCGGCAATGTTCGCCTGGGACGACAGCACATCCAGGCTCTGGGCACGGGAAGTCCGTGGCGCGGCCTCAAGGGCGAAAGCGGTGATGCCGCGCTCGGCCAACTTGGCGATGGTTTCGTTGTTGAACGGATTGAGCATGCCCACCAGAACGGTGCCGCTCTTGATCAGCGCAAGCTCGCTGTCGCTGGGGGCGACCACCTTGAGAATCAGCTCGGCGCCGAACGCATCATTGGCAGTGCCAATGGTCGCGCCCGCTGCCTCATAGGCACTGTCGATAACGCTGGCCTTGATGCCCGCGCCGCTTTGGACCGTGACTTTATGGCCTTGGCCGACCAGCTTCTTGATGGTTTCCGGGGTAGCAGCAACCCGTGTTTCACCCGTTTGGGTTTCGAGGGGAACACCAATGTGCACGTCAAATCTCCTGCGTGATCTTATTGAGTAAACCCAGGCACTTCGGATGGTGCGGCTGGGGGCGGCCGATCAGCACGATCCCGCCTGAGAACAGGCGGGGCGCGGCATTTTGCAGGCGAAAATTCAGCCCTTCAAGGGATTATGACGGGTGACGGAAAATTAACTACAAGTCACCCTGTGACCGAATGTCGCAATAATCGACCGGCATCCCGTGTAGGCCGTGCTGTTCAAGGGTTCTGGCTAAAACTGACAAAATATTCCCATCGGCCAGGTGAATAGGCCTCGATAGGGTACGCTATATGGCTCTAGGCCATGTATTTCAACGCTTTAGAGACTACTGTACTAACTTCGCGCCGGACTGACTGAATGCGACATATAGTTATATCTGTAGCGACCTTGATTAGTTCACTACCTAAATCGGATAGTCACTTTTTACTTATTAATCAAAGGTATAGCTGTTTGCCTGGTTTACAAGCCAATCACGAAAAGCACGAAGCGAAGCCGATTCGACCTTTCGCTCAGGAATCATCAGGTAGTACGCCTTGATGCTCGACAGCGCGTTATGGTTGGCAACAACCAGGCGTTTCTCGGCCAATTCACGCTGGATCAAAAAGGGTGGGATCAATGCAATCCCCATGTCGTGCATGGCGGCTTGGGCCAGCATGGAGAATAGTTCATAACGCGGGCCTGTCAGGTCCCGTGCGATGTTCAGGTTTTGAGCGTTGAACCATTGGCGCCACGCATAGGGGCGGGTGGTCTGCTGGAGCAAGGGTAATTCCGCGATGGCTTCAGGCGTGAGGCTGTCCTGGTCACCGAGTAGGGCTGGACTGCATACAGGCATCGGATTTTCGCCCATCAGTTTGTGGGATTCGGTACCGGACCAGTCTGCATCGCCGAAATAGATGGCGGCGTCGAAATCGGTATCGGCAAAGAGAAAGGGGCGCGTGCGGTTGGTCAGGTTGACCGTGACCTCCGGGTGCGCCTGTTGGAAATCCTTGAGGCGCGGCAGCAGCCATTGGGTGCCGAATGTCGGGACCACCGCCAACTCGATCACGTTGGCGCCGGTGTGCCCCATGACCGACAGGGTGTCGCGCTCTACGGCGTCCAGTTGGGTAGCAACCCGTCGACTGTAGGAAAGACCCGCCTCGGTCAGTTTGACTCCGCGCCGTGAGCGTCGGAACAACTCCACATTGAGAAAATCCTCCAGGCTGGCGATCTGTCGGCATATCGCCCCTTGAGTCAGGGAAAGCTCCTGGGCGGCCTTGGTGAAGCTTTCATGGCGCGCGGCGGCCTCGAAGCTGACCAGGGCGGCGGTGCTGGGGATTTTACGACGCATGTACGGCTCCCTCACTCATTATCGAAATAAACGCGGTTTATGGCGTTTACGAAGTGAGAAATTAGCACAAGAGGGTGCGCAATCGTCGTTTGCCTTGGTAGGAAACGGCGCCTAGGATCAACCCACGCTATTCACTTAATTGACGAGGACCTCTTTCATGGCCGGCAAAGCGAGCTTCAACTGGATCGATCCCTTGTTGCTGGATCAGCAGCTCACTGAAGAGGAGCGCATGATCCGCGACACTGCTGAGCAGTTCGCCCAACAAAAACTTTCGCCGCGTGTGCTGGAAGCGTTCCGTCATGAAAAGACTGATCCGGCGATCTTTCGTGAGATGGGTGAAGTTGGGCTGCTGGGGGCGACCATTCCCGAGCAGTACGGCGGCAGCGGGCTGAACTACGTCAGCTATGGCCTGATCGCTCGGGAAGTAGAGCGCGTCGACTCCGGCTATCGCTCGATGATGAGCGTGCAATCTTCGCTGGTCATGGTCCCGATCAACGAATTCGGCACTGAGGCCCAGAAGCAGAAATACTTGCCGAAACTGGCCTCTGGCGAATGGATCGGTTGCTTCGGTCTGACTGAGCCGAACCACGGTTCCGATCCAGGCGCGATGATTACCCGTGCGCGCAAGGTGGAGGGCGGCTACAGCCTGACCGGCAGCAAGATGTGGATCACCAACAGCCCCATCGCCGATGTCTTTGTCGTCTGGGGCAAGGATGACGCCGGCGATATCCGGGGCTTCGTGCTCGAGAAAGGCTGGAAGGGCCTGAGTGCGCCGGCCATTCACGGCAAAGTCGGGCTGCGGGCCTCGATCACCGGTGAGATCGTCATGGACAACGTGTTCGTTCCGGAAGAAAACATCTTCCCGGATGTGCGTGGCCTGAAAGGTCCGTTCACTTGTCTGAACTCGGCGCGCTATGGCATTTCCTGGGGCGCCCTGGGGGCTGCCGAGTTCTGCTGGCACACCGCTCGCCAATACACTCTGGATCGGCAGCAGTTCGGACGCCCCTTGGCGGCCAATCAGTTGATCCAGAAGAAACTGGCCGACATGCAGACGGAAATCACCCTGGCCTTGCAAGGATGCCTGCGACTGGGCCGCATGAAAGACGAAGGCATCGCGGCGGTGGAAATCACCTCGATCATGAAGCGCAACTCCTGCGGCAAGTCGCTGGACATCGCTCGCATGGCGCGGGACATGCTCGGTGGCAACGGTATTTCCGATGAGTTCGGCATTGCGCGGCATCTGGTGAATCTGGAGGTTGTGAACACCTACGAAGGCACGCACGACGTTCATGCGCTGATCCTGGGGCGGGCGCAAACCGGAATCCAGGCGTTCTATTAATAGGAGAACGATGATGGGCGCGCTTTCGCATCTGCGGGTACTGGATTTATCGAGGGTACTGGCCGGGCCCTGGGCGGGGCAGATCCTGGCGGACCTGGGAGCAGAGGTTATCAAGGTCGAGCGTCCTGGGAGCGGTGACGATACCCGCGCCTGGGGGCCACCCTTCTTGAAGGATGCACTGGGGGAGAATACGAGCGAAGCGGCCTATTACCTGTCGGCCAATCGAAACAAGCAGTCAGTCACGATCGACTTCACCCGTCCCGAGGGCCAGGCGCTGGTACGGGAGCTGGCAGCCAAGTCCGACATCCTGATCGAGAACTTCAAGGTCGGCGGGTTGGCGGCTTATGGCCTGGACTACGATTCGTTGAAGGCGATCAATCCGCAGCTGATCTATTGCTCGATCACCGGCTTTGGCCAGACCGGCCCCTATGCCAAGCGCGCGGGGTATGACTTCATGATCCAAGGGTTGGGCGGCTTGATGAGCCTTACCGGTCGACCTGAAGGTGATGAGGGGGCTGGCCCGGTCAAGGTTGGTGTGGCATTGACGGATATTCTTACGGGGCTTTATTCGACCGTTGCCATTCTGGCTGCGCTGGCTCATCGCGATCATGCGGGGGGTGGGCAGCACATCGACATGGCCTTGCTGGATGTCCAGGTGGCGTGTCTGGCCAATCAGGCGATGAATTACCTGACCACGGGTCATGCGCCGAAGCGGTTGGGTAATGCGCACCCGAACATTGTGCCTTATCAGGATTTTCCTACAGCCGATGGTGATTTCATCCTTACCGTGGGTAATGACAGTCAGTTCCGCAAATTTGCCGAAGTTGCCGGTCAGCCGCAGTGGGCCGACGATCCTCGTTTCGCCACGAATAAGCAGAGGGTGGCAAATCGAGTGCTACTGATTCCCTTGATCCGTCAGGCGACGGTGTTCAAAACCACGGCTGAATGGGTGGCTCGATTGGAAGAGGTCGGGGTGCCTTGTGGGCCTATCAATGATCTGGCCCAGGTGTTTGCCGACCCTCAGGTGCGGGCCCGTGGCCTGGCAATGGAATTACCTCACGCGTTGGGGGGCACGGTGCCGCAAGTCGCCAGTCCGATTCGCTTGTCCGAGACACCTATAGAGTATCGAAGTGCGCCGCCTTTGCTGGGGGAGCATACGCTGGAGGTGCTGCAGCGGGTGCTGGGGTTGGATGAGGCTGCAGTGGCGGCTTTTAGAGAGGCGGGGGTTCTGTGACGCTTGCGGCTATATAAGGCCGGCTTTCATGGCCAGTGGGGCGGGTTGATTCTGGGTGTTTCGCAACTTATTGATAGAAAAGCAAAATAAGTGTTGACGGCGAATTCTGGAGCTCTATAATTCGCCCCACTTCCGGCGCAGTCGAAACGGAAAACTCCTTGAGATTCAATGAGTTAAGTAAGTTTCGGCGGTACAGGGCTTCAATTCGTCGAAGTCCGGAAGCGCTGGAAAAGAGGTGTTGACAGCAGCGGGTAACGCTGTAGAATTCGCCTCCCGCTGACGAGAGATCGAAAGCGCAAGTGGTTGAAGTTGTTCATGTTTCCAAAGCGAAATCTTGAAAACTTCTGAAATAATCGCTTGACAGATGCACGGGGCGCTGTAGAATGCGCGCCTCGGTTGAGACGAAAGACTCAGCCAATCGCTCTTTAACAACTGAATCAAGCAATTCGTGTGGGTGCTTGTGAAGTCAGACTGCTAGTCAACAGATTATCAGCATCACAAGTTACTCCGCGAGAAATCAAAGATGTAACCAACGATTGCTGAGCCAAGTTTAGGGTTTTCTCAA